>JALEGL010000006.1:300000-430837 GCA_022763185.1 bacterium
TTATTGGATAGAACGATGGTCTCTGGTATGTGAACTACGTGGTATTTGATCAGTTTATAGGATTTTTTTCGAATGATTTAGCTATTGATTTAGGCACAGCCAATACCTTGGTTTATATGAAAGGCCGAGGTATCGTTATCAATGAGCCTTCTGTTGTTGCTGTATCGATGGATGGGCGTAAGCGCAAAAAAGTTGTGGCGGTTGGCAAAGAGGCCAAAGAGATGTTAGGCCGTACTCCAGGTTCAATTGTGGCTGTAAGACCCATGAAAGATGGCGTGATTGCAGACTTTGAAATCACTGGTGCCATGCTAAAGCACTTTATTGCAAGAGCGCATAATCGGAACTCTTGGGTAAGGCCAAGGATTATCATTTGTGTCCCTTTTGGTATTACGGATGTAGAGCGCAGGGCTGTGAAAGAGTCAGCTGCAGCAGCTGGAGCTCGGGAAGTTTATCTTATTGATGAACCTATGGCAGCAGCGATAGGAGCTGGGTTGTCTATTACTGAACCTTCTGGAAATATGATTGTTGATATTGGTGGTGGAACCACTGAGGTTGCGGTTATTTCTCTTTCTGGGATTGTTTATTCTCAATCGGTTAGAATGGCTGGTGATAAAATGGAAGAAGCCATCACCCAATTTTTGAAACGCAAATACAATATTTTAGTGGGTTCAAGGACATCTGAAGAAGTTAAACTAACTTTGGGATCAGCATACTGTATTGATGGTGAAGAAGAAACCATGGAAGTTAAAGGTAGAGATTTGGTTTCAGGAATTCCTAAAACAATGAGCATTTCTTCTGAAGAAATTAGGCAAGCACTTAAAGAATGTCTTAAAGTGATTGTAGACTCCATTAAATTGGCTTTGGAAAAGACTCCTCCTGAATTGGCTGCCGATATCGTTGATAAGGGTATTGTGTTAACCGGGGGTGGAGCATTATTAAAAAATATAGATGCCATGATACGTGAGGAAACAAATTTACCTGTGATGATTGCTGAAGACCCTTTAACCTCAGTTGTTATTGGTTCTGGTAAAGTGTTAGATGATGATCGTTTGATGGCAGTGGTAACAAGCGTTTGATAAAGTTCAGTGAATAAGCCCTTAAGAATTGTTATTGCTATTTTCCTAGTCAGTTATTTGGGTATTCAAATTATTTCTGTTGGTATACAAAAAAAACAAAGTTTAGGTTTTATAGAAAGAAGCATTGTTTTTATCAGTTTGCCGTTGCAAAAAGCAGCGGAACATATTGTTGATAAGATAGGCTCAACATTTAAATACTATGTTTTTCTTACTCAAACGGCAAAACAAAATGACGAGCTTAAGAAGAAAATTAACCGTTTACAGGCTAAAATTAAAAAAAATGATGAATTGTTACTTGAGGCAGAAAGGTTACGAGCCCTTTTAAATATTCAGCCATTGAGAGATTATGTCGTTTTGGGTGCAAGAAGAGTGGCATTAGGGGCGTCACCCAATCAGCGGATGATTCGTTTGGCAAAAGGGCGTGCCTATGGTGTAGAAAAAGGTATGCCAGTTGTTCACTCCAAAGGTTTAGTGGGTTTGGTTTTACAAAGCTCTATTCGTCACAGCGATATTCTGGTTCTTTCTGATAAAACCAGCGTTGTTGATGTGATTAATCAAAGAACTCGTAGGCGAGCATTGTTAAGAGGCTATAAAATTGATCAACTTAAGTCTGAATATTTTCCTGCAACAGAAGATATAAAAGTAGGAGATATTTTTATTACCTCAGGTCTGGATGATGTTTACCCAAAAGGCCTCCCCATAGGATTTGTTTCACAAGTTCAAGAAAGAAATGATGATTTATTTTTAGATGTGTATGTAAAAACCTATGTTGACTATTTTCATATTGAAGAAGTAGGTATAGTGGTTAGCGAAGAATGAAAAATATACTGGCTATCATAGGTATATCTTTATTAGGGTTGGTTGTTCAAACATCAGTCATGCCAAGAGTTGCGCTGCTAATGCAAGATGTGTTTTTTGTAAAAATATTTTTCATGAGTTTTTATTTTAATACAATTATTGTTATTGCTAGTTATTTGGCTTTTACACGTAAGCCTTATGAAGCAATGTTGTGGAGCTTGTTTTTATTTTCTTTAACCAACGCTTTTGGGATTGCATGGAGCAGCAGTTTAAGCCTTGCATATATTGCATTGGTTTTACTTTGTCTTGTTTTTCGGCAGAGCATATTTATTTCAGGGTATGGACAAAAGTTTGTGTTATGTTTTATTTTAGGTTTGCTTATGTTTTTATTAGAGCACTGGTTAGGAGGATTATTTCAGAGGAAAAGCTCTATGCTAGCGGGAACATTTTTTATGATGATAAGCCAGTGTTTATTGTATGCGGTATGTGCGCCTATAATATTTAATATTATGATTTGGCTGGATGCAAAAACATTATCAAAGCTTCAGTTACAAGAACAAAATGTTATTTTTGCTCAACAAAGAGAGGGTCTGATTGCAACTTTCTGAGGATAATCGCAAAGAGTTTTTTGAAATACGAATTTATATATGTATTGCTGTATTTGCGTTTTTGTTTTTTATTATTTTAGCGCGTGTTTGGCATCTACAGATTTTTAATGGTAAGCGTTGGCGAGTTTTTTCAGAAGCCAATAGGATAGAATTAAAAAAAGTTCCTGCTGTACGTGGCAAGATTGTCGATCGCAATGGTGTTATTTTAGCAAAAAGCAGTCCATCTTTTGATTTAATGATCAATACCCAAAAAATAGCCAACAGTGATAAGGAGCAAATATTAGATTTTTTAGCAGGTGTGTTTCAATGGTCGGATAAAAGAAAAGATATCATTAAAGCTAAAGTTGCACATAATAAATATCAGTCTAAGATTACGATTGAACGCAATATTGATTTTGATCAGATGAGTAAAGTTCTTACCCATCAATATGAATTGCATGGTGTCAGTATTGGTTATGAACCAACAAGAATCTACCCTTATGGAGTTTTAGCCAGTCATATTTTAGGTTATTTGGGCGAAATTGGAAAAAAGGAACTGAAGAAAATAAATCTTCAAGATAGTGATAATAATAGCAAGTATGACTTGGGGGACTATTGGGGCGTATCAGGTATTGAAAAAAAATATGAGCCTGTTTTAAAAGGTAAAAAAGGAACTTTGCCAGTGGTTGAAGATGCTAGGGGTAGAGAGTTAAGTGATGAAAAAGCCTATGATTTACTACCGTCTTTTCAAGAGCAAAAGCCCATTTCAGGTGATGATGTAAAGTTAACTATAGATAGTCGTTTGCAGAAAGTTCTTGAAGACGCTTTTGAAAAACATGATTCAGGATCGGCTGTTTTATTTAACATAGAAACAGGTGAAATTTTAGCTTTGCTCAGTTATCCAAGCTTTAAACCACAAGAGTTTGCCAGAGGCGTATCAACAAAATATTGGCGACAAATCAATAAAAACAATTTAAACCCAATGTACAATAGAGCTGTAAAAGGTGTTTACCCACCTGGCTCAACATTTAAAATGGTTACCGCTCATGCAGCTTTACAAGAAAAAGTTATTGACCCTAAAGAAAAAATATTTTGTCCAGGATATTATCGCTTGGGTAGAGAAGTTAAACGCTGCTGGAATAGAGGGGGACATGGCTGGATGGATGCAAAAAATGCAATCAAACACTCATGTGATGTTTACTTTTATGAGGTAGGTAAACGACTTGGGATAGATAAAATTGCTGAATATGCAAGAAGGTATGGTCTTGGCCAAGTGACCGGTATTCAATATCAATCTGAAGCCAAAGGTTTGGTTCCTGATTCACAATGGAAACAAAAAGTTTATGAGCAACCGTGGGTGGCCGGTGAAACACTATCAGTGGCTATAGGGCAGGGCTATTTGCAAACATCCGTCTTACAAATGGCAAGAATGGTTGGGGGACTGGTCAAAGGCTACTTGGTGTCTCCCACATTGGACTATCAAAAGTCTGAGCAAGAAGTGGAAAAGAAAAAGGTTGATCTGCCTAACGAGATACAGGAAATAATTCTGCAAGGAATGTATGAGGTGGTCAATACCCCGGGTGGAACGGCTTATTGGGGAGGAAGAAGCAGTAAAATAGAAATTGCTGGTAAAACGGGAACTGCACAAGTGGTCTCCTTCAAAGCAAAAAAGCAGTTAAAAGATCATGCTTGGTTTGTAGCTTATGCTCCAGCTCAAGACCCTAAAGTTGCTGCTGCAGTTATTGTTGAGCATGGTGGTCACGGAGGAGCTGTTGCAGCTCCGATTATAAGGCAAGTGATGGATGCATATGAGGAGTACTATATCAATGAGTAAATATTTGAGTAAATCTGGACGCTTTGACTGGGGCTTGTTCTCTTTAGTGATGGCATTATTGATTATTTCATTGTTTAATCTCTATAGTGCAACTTTGGGCTTGAGTACGGCAAAGTATTTTAAAAGTCAGGTGATTTGGACGGTCCTATCCATAGTGGTTGCAGCCGGTATCGCATTATTCGATTATCGTTTATGGAGTCGTTATGTTTATCCTATTTATACTGTGACGATATTGATCTTATTGTATGTTTTGTTTTTTGGTAAGACATCCCAAGGTGCACAACGTTGGATAAGGGTTGCTGGCATTGCCTTCCAACCTTCTGAATTAGCAAAAATTACTATTGTGTTAACTATGGCAAAGTATTATTCTGAGAAACGTGATTTTGGGGCCATGGGGATTATTCATTTGGTTAAGCCATTGCTGCTGATGCTGTTACCGTTTTTGCTTGTATTAAAACAACCAGATTTAGGAACAGCGTTGATTTTAGCCGGCTCAGGCGTAATTATGACCTTATTTGTTGGTGTAGAGAAAAAAATAATTATAACAACCATCATCTTGATGTTGGCTTCAGGGCCTATTGCATGGAAGTATGTATTGCGTCCATACCAGAAAGATAGGGTGATTTCTTTTCTTAATCCTGAAAAGTACCCTTTAAGCAAGGGATATCAAGTGATTCAATCTAAAATTGCCATTGGGTCGGGTCAATTTTTTGGTAAAGGGTATTTAAAGGGAACGCAAAGTAAATTACAGTTTTTGCCCAAGCAGCATACAGATTTTGTATTTTCAAATTTTGCAGAAGAGTTTGGTTTTTTAGGTTCCTTTTTTCTCATTGCTTTGTATACAGCGCTTGGCGTATTGGGCTTTTCAATTGCTTTGCATGCAAGAGACAGTTTTGGGCTGTTTTTAGCATTGGGCACCACAGCCTTACTGTTAACTCAGACCATCATTAATCTTGGGATGGAAATAGGAATGTTACCGGTTGTAGGTATGACTTTACCTTTTTTAAGTTACGGTGGCAGCTCGCTGCTCACAACTTTTGTTGGTGTAGGTATTTTAATGAATGTAAGTCTAAGGCGATATCTATTTTAAACTGCTTAGCCACCCTAACATAAAAAATATACTTTAGAGGCTATAGTATTAAAGTAAACGTTTATTAAGCCAAGGCTTGATCGAAGGCTGCAGATAGTTTTTCTTTTACACCGGCAGCTCCCACAATTTGTTCAACGATTTCACCATTTTTAAATAGAATCATGGTTGGGATGCTTCGTATGCCGTATTTGACGGGCACAGCTTGATTATCACTGGTGTTGAGTTTACAAATGCGAACTTTACCTTTGTATTCTTCAGCTAATTCATCCAATATTGGAGCTATGGCTAAGCATGGGCCACACCATTCTGCCCAGAAATCAACCAAAGTAGGAATGGGTGATTGAAGTGCTGCTTTTTCAAAACTGTCATCGGTTATATTGATAATTTCTGCATGTGCCATTTTTTTGGAATAAATTAAAATGCACTGAGTGTCAACTTGGCTTAAAGATTGAAGCAAAATATATTATACTAAAGGTCAAATGGTGCGTCATTCGAGTCATAAAGTAACAGCATTAAAAAAAAGTGATTTTTTAGATTTTTTTGCAATAATGGAGAAAAAGGCAATCAGTGCTAATATTGTTTTGGTATCGGGTGAAGTCAAATCGTTGTTTTTTTTAAAGCAAGGACGTATTATTGCCCACAAAAGTAATGTAGAACGAGAACATCATTTAAACCAACTTATTGAAAACTTGGATGCAGAGCAAAGAACATTTATTCAGCATGGTTTAGATCAGTTATCACCCTTTGATCAGTGGGCCTATTTATACAATAAAAATCTTATCAAAGAATCCGCTTACCAGGACTTTTTAGAAAAAGATTGTTCATCGATTATTTTGGCGCATTATAGTAGTAAAGAAACAAATGCTTTGAGAGTGTCCAATGTTGAGGCAGAACATCAACATATGTTGAGTATTGCGCCTTTTAAAATAGTGTTTGAGGCATTGAAACAAACCATAAAGATTGAAGCTGTAAATCAATATGAACAAGTCAATATCAAGGTTAAAAAAAAGGATGTATTTGACGCTTATCAAAAGTATGTAAGCCATGAATCTATTGTTTATGACAAAAAAAAAGAGCTTTTTTACGTTATGCACCCTCAATCAGAACTGGTTTTAGATTTGTATCTTTTAAAAGAATACCAAGTTGTTGATTTAGAGATGTTTTCTGAAAAAATTGAACAAAAATATAAAATTACAAGTGAAAAAGATTTGCTTAATAAAAATGCCTTTGAGGTTTTTGGTTTAGATGAAACTGCAAGTGGCGCAATAATAAAGAAAAAGTACATGGAAATGGTGGCCACGCATCATCCAGATAAAAATGGCAATTTACCTGAAAAAGAGAAAAGAACTATTGAAAAAATATTTTCTCAGATCACACTGGCCTATAAAAAGATTAGTACTGCTGAACAGAGAAAAGAGTATATAAAAGAACTATCAAAAATAAAAGAAAGTCAAAAAGCACAAAAAAAAGTAAAAGCTGAAACCATTTTTTTTGAAGGTTTAGCACAGATGAAAAATAAAAACTTTGATGGTGCCTATGAAAAATTTAATGAAAGCAACAAGATCTTACCAGATGAAAAATACCGCATTTATGCTGCGTGGAGTTATTTTCGTTTAGGAGTAAAAAATAACTCTAGAGCAACCATTGAAGAAGCTAGAGAAAATTTGAAAAAAGAAACTTTAAAAGATATGCCTATGCTAGAAGCTTTGTTTTACTTAGCCAGTATAGAAAAAAACTTGGGCAACTATAGACAAGCAAAAAAATACTTGTCTCAAGTCGTTGATAGAGATCCATATTTTATGAATGCAAAAGTTGAATTAAATTTAATTAACAAGAGAGTATAATGATGATTGCACAAGGTATATTACTGCTGTCATCGATTATATCTGTTTTTCTGTGCTTTGGATGTTTTTATCAAATGTCATTTAAACAGCGTAAACGTTGGGGAACTAAAAGTTTACTGGTCATTCAAGCTTTAAGTTTTTATCTCTATGCATGTTTAAACATACTATCTGGTTATAGAGTGTTTAAGCTGGCTGTAGACTATGTTTTTTTTAGCGCAGTACTTTTTTCAGTTGTTTTTGTTTTTTTATCATTGAGCATGCGGTTTCTTATTGGCAAGCTATGCATTGTATTGAATATTTTCTTCTCATGTCTAACAGTGTTTTTTTTACTGTGGTCTCAAAAAGAGCAGTTTTTACATCAAAACTATATACAAGAAACTGTTTGGCTGGTGCATATGTCATCAAATTGTACTGGGGTAATATTTTTAAGTATGTCCTTAATTCTTGGGGCTAATTATATACGAAACCAAAATTTAATTAAGCGACATAGTGATTTTAATCAGTTGGATCTTGTAACTTTATCTCTATCAAGGATCGACCATATGATGTCTAAATTATTATTTGTGGTATTTGCTGCAATTAATATCAGTTTACTTACAGGCATTGTTTTAGCGCATAGTTTATGGGATAGTTCTTGGTTGAGCAATCCTAAGTTTATTGTATCAGCGCTTATGTGGTGGATGTTTGCTATTCTAGTTTGGGGTAGGTTAAAAAAGGGCTGGAGAGGCAAAAAGTTTGTTCAAGGCCTTTTTGCTTGTGAAGTAGTTTTGGTGGGACTTTTACTATTGTCATTCATAAAATGAGTTTATTTTATAAAAAATTAGGTTTAATTGGCTTGAGTTTTAAAACAGCCAAACTAGCTCTTAGAGAGGCATTTTCATCTGAAGAAAAATTAACTCAATTTATTGATAGACAAATAAGTCAAAAACATATCAAAGGTGGTTTTTCTTTGTGCACCTGTAATAGAGTTGAAATTTATTATGAAAAAGAAAATACCGAAAAAAATCTTATCAATGAATTGATCAACTTTTTTTCAGTTGAGATTAATCAAAGTGATATTAATGATGCATTTTACACAAAAGAAAAAGAAGATGTTATAGAGCATGTTTTTAAAGTGGCCAGCAGTTTAGATTCTCTTGTTATTGGTGAGCCTCAAATTACTGCGCAGTTAAAAAAATCATATCAACAGGCACATGATGATAGCTTTGTTTCAGGAGAAATGCATAAATTCATTCATAGAGCTTTATCTGTATCTAAAAAAATAAAATCAAATACAGATATAGGAAAACATGCTGTTTCTATAAGTTATGTTGCCATAGAGCTAATAAAAAAAGTTTTTGATGATTTGAAAAATTGCAAAGTTTTATTACTAGGTGCAGGAGAAATGGCAGAGCTGTGTTTAAAGCATTTACAGGCAAAGGATGTCAAAAATATCAGCATTGCTAACCGATCACTAGAGAAAGCAATTAACCTATCTTCTTTATATCAAGCTTCGACAGTAGCATTTGATCAGTTTCATAAAGTAATACACCAGTTTGATATCGTTATTGCTTCTACAGGAGCTAGTAAGTTTATTGTGGAATATGAAGATATGAAACATGCCATGGATAAAAGAAAAAATAATCCTGTTTTTATTATTGATATATCGGTTCCAAGAAATGTAAATCCAAACGTAGAACAACTAAGCGAAGTTTATCTTTATAATGTTGACGATCTTGAAAAGATTTCGATTAATAATCAAAAAATTAGGTCAGATGAAGCTTTAAAAGCAGATTTGATTATTAGCGATGAAGTGAGTAAATTTATTGATTTACAAGAAAAAGAAGCAAATAAAGAGAGTATCGTTGAGTTAAGAAAGCACTATAACAAAATTTTTGAACATGAAATGAAAAAAATGTTAAAAACAATAAAATCAGTTAAAGATGATGATGTAGAAAAAATACAAAAAACCTTTGAAGCTGTACAAAAAAAAATCCTCGCCAATCCAATTAAATATGTTAAAGCAAAACCCAGTAAAGAAAAAATATCAGAACTGAGAAAAATTTTTAATATTGGCGATGACTAAAAAAAATAAAATAATCGTTGGAACCAGAGCCAGCCTCTTAGCAACCACTCAAACTGAACAAACCTGTAAAATGGTTTTTAACAATGACTGTGAGTATGAGTTAAAAAAAATTACAACCACGGGGGATGCAGATCAAAATAAGACATTTTCTGAGTTTGGTAGACAAGCGCTGTTTAGTAAGGAACTGGATGAAGCTTTATTGAATCACGAGTGTGATATTGCTATACATAGTTTTAAAGACCTTACGGGTGAAATTCCACAAGGTCTTAAGTTGCAAATGTTATGCAATCAAGTCGACTCCAGAGATTGTTTTGTTTCAGACAAATTTAAAAAAATTGATGATTTGCCACCGGGCGCAGTTGTTGGAACTTCGAGTATTCGCCGATATACAATTTTAAAAAAACACTTTCCGCATTTAAAAGTGAAACCTATTAGAGGCAATATAGATACAAGAATATCCAAAATGCAAAAAGGTGATTATGATGCGATTTTATTGGCAAAAGCTGGCCTGATAAGACTGAATAAGCAAAAAATAATAGCATCTAGTTTGGATGAAAGTATTTTTACACCGCCTTTAGGTCAAGGCTTGATTGCGATTGTTACCAGAAATAATGAAGATGTATTTCAATATCTAAATAAAGATAAAAATATCAACTATTTTGATGCGGTGATGTGTCTAAAAAAAATTATTTCTAGTTATGAAGGTGGGTGTTCACTGCCATTTGGTTTGGATATTCAAGTGAACGGTTATAAGCTGTGTTTTAATGTATACCTTGGAAATGCTGTAGAGGGTACAGAAGTTAGATTTTCTGTGTTGTATGACAATGATGGTTTAAGTGTATTAGAAGAAAAGTTCCGAAATATGATGGATAAAAATAACGCTTTATCAATCTGTAATGCCATGAAAAATTTTGCTATACCTTATGAAACAGATTGAAATTATTTTTACTGGAAAAGTAGATTCACAGTATATTGATAAAATTTTAAAAACTTATAATGGCATTGATGTTAAGCAATTTGATCTTCTTCAGTTTTCACCGGTAATCAATAGTAGTAATGTACATAGTTACGCTGACCTTATTCAGAAATCTACAATTATTTGTATAACAAGTAAAAAAACAGTAGAAATAATTTCACAGTACCCTGAAATTGCTCATGATTTATCAAAAAAAAAACTAGTGGTCTCAGGTGTTAAAGTTGCTAATTTTCTTAAAAAACAACTTAAAATAAACTCTTATTATTCAGAAAAATACCAAGGTCAACGTGGAGTGATGGATGTTTTATCAAAAATAGTTAAAGGTCGGGATTGGGTTGTTTATTTGCATTCAAATAGAGCTGAAGATCACATAAAAAAATATTTTAATGACATGAATATTCAAGGGCAATGTAAAGTTGTTTATGAGACAAACGGTAATGAGATCGTATCACAAAGCTTATTACAACATCTTAAAAATGATACCATAAAGCAAAAAGTTGTATTTTTTGCATCACCATCAGCAGTTCATATTTATAACGAGAAGGTTATAAAGAAGACCAATATAAAAGGGATGCATTATTTGGCATTTGGCCAATCAACTCAACAAGCCTGCAATGACTTAGCTATTAGATGCTTTTTTGAAGAAAATAGTAAAGATTACTTTGAAACAGTGGTTAGATTTTTAGAAAAATATGATGTTTCAGGGTGATTTTTTTTCGTTCATAATAGCTTGTCCACCCACATCTGTTCTATACTGCATACCATTAAAGTTTATATGTTCTTTAACACAGCTGTATGCGATTTGAGCTGCATTTTGATAGCTATCACCTAAGCTAGCAATAGAAAGAACTCTCCCACCACTGGCCATTAATTCATCATGGATGAATTCTGTGCCGCAGTGATAAACTCTACAGTTATTTGGAATAGGCTGTAATATTGAAATAGCTTGTGGTGAAGAAGGTTGATAAGGGTAATTTTTTGAAGCAAGCGTTAAGACAAAAGACTTTTTGTTGTTCCAGGTTATGGATAGATTTTCTTGGGCTAAAACTGACATACAGAGCTGTGCAAAAGGTGTTTGTAACCTGTGCAACAAACATTGAGCTTCAGGATCACCCAAACGTACATTAAACTCTAAAACTTTAGGACCATTTTCTGTTAAAATTAAGCCAACATATAGAAAGCCTGTATAGGGAGTATCATCTGTATCTAATTGATTGAGCAAAGGCTGTACAATGTTTTGTTCTATTTCTTCTTTTAACGGTTTATTCATGAAGTGTGTAGGGGTGTATGCCCCCATGCCGCCAGTATTTGGACCTTCATCATTATCAAGTAATCTTTTATGGTCTTGTGCATCACCAAAAAAATAAAAACTTTTTTCATGACAAAGTGCAAAATATGAAAGTTCAGGGCCAACAAGGAACTCTTCAAAAATAATAGCACTTGGGTTTTCACCAAAGATAAGTTGGTTGAAGACTTTATCACAAAAATCCAACGACTCTTGTTTTGATTGGCATATAACTACACCTTTTCCTGCAGCTAAACCGTCATACTTTAGTGCTTGCGGGTAAGTTTCATTGTGTTGAATATATTTTTTGGCTTCTTGGTAGTTTGTTGCTGTTTCAAAAGCACCTGTAGGTATATTGGCTTTTTGCATTATTTTTTTTGCAAAATATTTTGATGACTCAAGCTGAGCGGCTTCTTTACTTGGACCGAAAATTTTTAAATTATACTTTTTGAAAGTATTGACTATGCCATTGTTTAAAGGGTCTTCAGGGCCAACAATGGTCAAGTCGATATTATTTTTTTTAGCCCATAAGGCTAGATCTTGATGGGATGCAGGCTCATTGATATCAACTTTTTTAGACTTATCTAATTCAAAGATAGCATGACTTCCAGGGTATGCATAAACAGTGCTAACACAAGGGTCATCATTGACTGCCCAGCATATGGCATGTTCTCGCCCCCCCTTACCAATAACCAAGATCTTCATGGATTTTCTTTTAGGTGAAAGCATGTACGAAGTCAAAACAAAATGAAAATACGCTATTAAAACTCTATAATATTGAGTGTGTGCCAAGCACTAAAATGCTTAGGGTCAAGTTGTAGCAATGTTCCCAATATGGATAGAGCTTTTGCATATTGCTTTCTTTCGATGAGAATAAGTGCAAGAAGATTTGTTGCCGGCCATTGCCAAGTTTTATTATACTTTAACTGATTTAGTTTTTTTTCGGCAAGAATGTTTTTTTGTGTGGCAAGATTGTTTTTTGCAAACCAAAATAGAATATTACTATCATTCTCCTGTAACGCATAACTTTTATTTAAATAACGATTGGATGCTTGAATATTATTTTTATAATGAAAAAGAATACCCAAAAACAAATATGTTTTTCCATGTGTGCTTATTCTGCCAATAGCTTTTTTTAAATGAAATTCTGCATTATTTAGTGCGTTTTTATGGTTGTGTTTCATATGGCTAATAAGATAATTCAAGCCAATATATGAAGAAACAATACTAGACTTTGAGATGTTAGGATTTTTACGTCTTACTTGCTCTAAGAGTCTTAAGCTTTTTAACAAGTAAAGTGAGTCATACGGTATATCTTGAGGGTATATGTGATAGGAACTGATAGGTTGACCGTAAATAAACTTATTAGCAAAGTCTACGGCTTTTTTATTTTTATTTTGTTGAACCAAGTACACCATATAAAAAACATGTGCGCTTACAAATTGAGGGTTATTTTCAATAAGATTGATGATTGTTTTTTCAAAAGCATCGAATCTATTTTTTGAGTAGTAATGTTTAGCTAAAATGAATTGTGCTAAAGTTTTTTCTGCATTGGGAAGTTTTTGCTCTTGAAGGGCTATAATAAGTTTGGCGGGCAAGGATTGATTTAAAAGGTCATAATTTAAAGCAGAGTAAAGATTGACCTGATTGATATCATAAAAAGAAGACTGTTTCATGGCTTTAATCAGCTGAGCAGCTTTATTCGATTGCTGTTGTTTTAAAAAGTAAAATAAGCGTTGAAACTGAGCATCAGCAACGAGCTGAGGATTGTTCATTTGATATTGGTTACCAGCCAGTTTTTGGTAAATAGCCAAGCACTTTTGTGTTTCTTGATAAAAACAAAGCAGTTTAGCATGCATCGATTGTATTGATGCATAGCGCGGGTTTAAGAGTTTGTTATTTAAAGCATGCTCAAATACTTTGAGACTCTGGCCTTTCTTTAAGATATGACCGATTTGATTTTGTCCCCAATAGTCCTTTGGAAATTGCAGCAAGCGCTCATTTAAAATAGGTTTTGCAGCAAAATAGTTACCTGATCTAATTTGCAACTCATACTGCATCATATGGTAAAAAGGAATTAGCGATGGGTGTTTTTTTATTTGATCAAGCTTATCAAGCAATATTTTTTGGGGCTGTTGTGAATCATTGAAGTTAATTTTAAGATCTAAAATTGCAGATAGTTCATGTTTTGATGAAATGTTAGAAAAATGTTTAACTGCTTGAATTGTATTATTTTTATTGAGTTCTAATGCGCTCAAAAGTGCATGTCCAGGGTTACTTTTTTTATGTTTTGCAATTAAATCTTGGGCAAGACTTTCTAAGTTACTGTGGTAGCTATGGCTGCTTTCAATTGGGATTCTAAAGAGATAGCTTTTGATAAGATCTGGTATAAATTGCATGCCTTTTGGACTGTGAGCTACAGCGCGTTCAAATATTTGACTTGCCATTGCCATATGTTCATATCTGACATGCTTAAGAATCTCTTTAGCTTTACTTATATCTTGTTCAGACGGCTTGAGTTTTGTTGAGGAATGCTGTGTTTGACAGTAAGATATAAGCGTTTGAAAGCGATACTGTTGAATTGATTGATCAACTTGTAAATAGATGAGTGATGCAAAAAAAATAAATATCAACAAAATGACAGTTCGCAAGTAAGCTCGAAAACTTAAAATGTTTTTTATGTTTATACTGCGAAATTTATTTTTGAACATGAATGCATCATATCTTACTAAGAGAATAGAATAGGTCAATATTATTGCTCTTTAGCTGACCTTAAGTTGCGCAGGGTTGTTTTTATTTAATGGTAGAAGTGTCTTACTCCTGTGAATAACATAGACATGTCGAGCTGATTGATAGCATCAATTACTTCTTCATCTCGAATAGATCCACCCGGCTGAATAATGCTTTGGATGCCCATTTTTGCTAAAGTTTCAACACCGTCTTTAAAGGGGAAAAATGCATCCGAAGCAGCAACCAAAATATCTTTGTTGGCTTTGCATTTTTGGGCGTTGTTCATGGCTATATGGCATGAGTCAACTCTACTGGTTTGACCAGCGCCAACGCCTAGAATTTGGTTTTCATTGCATATAACAATAGCATTGGATTTGATGTGTTTTACAGCTTTCCAAGCCAAGGATAGTGCTTTTAAATGTTGTTTTGAAGGTTGTTTTTTGCTGACACACTTACTTGTACTCAAATCAAAACTTTTAAGATCTTGTTCCTGAATCAGAAAACCTCCCAAAGCGGTTTTAATATTGTTTTGCTGTAATAAGGCTTTGAGGTGCTCTTGCGAGTAACGTAAACGGCGCAGGTTTTTTTTATTCTTAAGTAAGGCTTCTGCTTCTGGAGTAAAATCAGGAGCCACGACCAACTCGGTGAATGTTTTTAACATGACTTCTGTGGTCGGGCCATCTAGAGGTTTTGAAAAGGCCACAATGCCGCCAAAAGCAGAGACTGGGTCACCAGACAAAGCTTTTTCATAAGCATCTAAAATAGAATGATTGCCGGAAACACCCAAGCCACAAGGATTGTTGTGTTTAAAAATGGCACAAGCTGTATCATCTTGAAAGTCAGCAATAAGCTTTAAAGCTGCATGCAAATCTAAGATATTATTGTAGGAAAGAGTCTTGCCTGAGATATCTTGCTCTAAAATAGAGCTTTGGCTGTTGACAGAAGTAAAAAAGCCTGCAGACTGGTGTGGGTTTTCACCGTAGCGTAGGGTGTATTTTGTGCGTAAGTTTAGTTGAATATCTTTTGTGTCTGAACTTAGCTCAGAAGTTTTTGATTTAGTTTGAATTGATTGAAAATAGGTGCTGATGGCTTGATCATAGCGTTGAGTGAGTGCAAAGGTTTCACCTGACATGGCTTGCCTAAAAGCTGGACTTATTTCTCCTTTGTGTTCATCAATATGCTTCATGAAGGGTTCATAATAGTCGACACCCGGCAAAACACAGACATGTTTAAAGTTTTTTGCAGCTGATCTGAGCATGCTTGGACCACCAATATCAATGTGTTCTATAACCTGGCTGGGACTCAGATCCGGGTTGCAGGCATGTTTTTCAAAGGCATACAAATTAACCACGAGCAAATCAAACATCAAAATATTGTGTTCATGGGCTTGTTGCATATGTGTTTCATTCTCACGTAAAGCCAAAAGTCCACCATGAATTTTTGGGTGTAAGGTTTTGACTCTACCAGACATGATTTCAGGAAAGTCGGTGTATTGGCTAACTTCTACAGCCTTAAAACCAAGACTTTCTATGTGCTTACGAGTTCCACCCGAAGAATAAATTTCATAATTATAGCGCTGAAGTACAGTGCATAATTGATCTAACTTTGATTTATCGGTGACGCTGATTAAAGCACGTTTTTTTGAGTTATCTTGCATGCTTGCGTGTATAACTGCTTGCCAATAAAAACTAAAGAATTATTTTTACTAAGAAGAGTAATTATTGCGCTATACCAGGGCCTCGTTTATATTATTTTAAAATCATGGCTACAAGTTTTATATTTAGCTTAATTTTTCATTACTATAAACAGCTTGAGAGGTAATAAATATGGCAAAAGCATATCAACAACTGCATGAACATTTTGAAACAATATCTGCCTATGGGCATGCTTTATCTATATGTAGTTGGGATGAGCAGGTAAATATGCCTGTTAAAAGTCATACACAACGGGCAAAGTCTATTTCCAAGTTGCAACAGGCAAGACACAGCTTAATGATTGACCCTAGAGTTAAGGATTGGATAGATCAAGCCAGTACAGAAGATCTTAATCATTGGCAGCAAGCCAATATTAGAGAAATAAAACGGGTATGGCAAAATGCAACATGTTTAACGCCCAAGCTTATTGATGCTCAAATTAAAGCAACTTCTAATTGTCAGCAAGCATGGAAACAGATGCGTGGTGAAAACAATTGGCAAGATTTTGCCCCCCTGTTGGATGAAGTGATTAAGGTAACTAAAGAAGAAGCAACAATGAGGGCACAAGTCACTGGAACGAGCCCTTATCAAGCTTTGGTTAATTTATACGATCCAGGTCAGAGTGTTGAAGAAACAAAAGATGTCTTTGATCAATTAAAAAGCTTCCTTCCGCAGTTTATTCAAACCGTGATGGAGAAACAAAAAAGTGAGGCATGTATTCAACCCAATGGAACCTTTACCACTAAAGATCAGAAACAACTTTGCCTTGAGCTGATGAAGGTTTTTGGTTTTGATTTTGATCATGGTCGTTTAGATGTGAGTCATCATCCTTTTTGTGGTGGGGTACCCAGTGATGTCAGAATAACAACACGCTATCAGGAGACTGACTTTGTTGAAAGCGTTATGGGAGTTATTCATGAAACAGGTCATGCTTGCTATGAGCAAGGTCTACCCAAAGAATGGAATGGTCAGCCTGTTGGTAAAGCTTTAGGAATGAGTATCCATGAAAGTCAGAGCTTGTTTTTTGAAATGCAGGTGGCCAGGAATCCTGCAACTTTGCAATATCTAGCACCTTTATTTAAAAAGTACTTGGGTGACGGACAAAAACAAGATGACTTTTGGGCTATAGCAAATATTATTAAACTGTACAGTAGAGTGAAACCAGACTTTATTAGAGTGAGTGCTGATGAAGTTACCTATCCATTGCATGTTATTTTAAGGTTTGAGCTTGAGCAAGAGATTATTGAAGGAGATTTAAAGACTAAAGATATTCCTGCAGCCTGGGATGAAAAAATGCAAAGTTATTTAGGCGTAAACACCAAAGGTAACTATAAAGATGGTTGTATGCAAGATGTTCATTGGCCAAGTGCGGGATTTGGTTATTTTCCATCCTATACTTTAGGGGCAATGACAGCCGCGCAACTGTTCCATGGCTTAAAGATGAGTTGTCCTAATGTTGATCAAGACTTTTCACAAGGAAAGTTTGATGCTGTTAGAGATTGGTTGAAAAAGAATGTTTGGCAGCAAGCATCTTTAAAATCAAAAAAAGATCTATTATTAAATGCAACAGGGGAAGTTTTAAATGCGGATTACTTTATCAAGCATTTAAAGCAAAGATATGCAGCATAAGGCTAAGAAACAGCTCTTCTTTATTTGTTTTAAGTTGAGTTTGTTTTTTCTACTAAGCCAACACACCGTTGCTTTTTCTTTGGATAGAGATGATTCACCTTTAAGCTTATATAAAAACAATTTTTTAGTTACTGGAGTTGAAAATTCACCCTATTCAAAAAATGTTGTGTTTAAATTCCAACTAAGTGCAAAATTACAAATTCTCGAGTCACCTTTTTTCTTTGCTTATACTCAGCGATCTTTTATGGATATCGCAAGCTATTCGTTTCCGTTTTATGACCATAATTATCGTCCTGAGTTATTTTATATTCAAGCAATCGCGGGGAAAACAATGCTTCAGGCGATGCAGCTGGGGTTTTTACATTCATCCAATGGTAAAGATGGCGATAACTCAAGAGGATGGAATTATTTTTATTTAAAGCTTTATTTTTCAAAAGGAGGTTTTTATTTTGAACCAAAATTAATCGCGGCTTTTTTACTCGACCAAGATAATAATCCTGATCTTAGGCAGTATTATGGTCCTTTAAAGCTAAATCTGGGCTATCGATGGTCCAACGATGTTGAGTGGTCGGCTGTGGTTCATCCAGGAATAAAGTTTGATAAGTACTCTGTAGAGACGCACTTTAATATTCCATGGAAAGTGTTTTTTAAACACCTAGAAGATAAAACCGTGACGTCACTTTGGTTGCAAGCATATTATGGCTTTGGAGAAACCCTACTGGGCTACAATCAAATTACGCAATCCATTTCCTTGGGGTTTGGTATTCGTCCTTAAAATGCTGCACCCATGGCTGGAATAAAGGATTTAAGATCACTGTCAGTAAATCGGACACCGGCGCCAAAAAATAGATTTTGTCTATCTTGTTCTGATAAAATATCATCCATCCCCGCAGTTAACATGAAATGTTTGTAAAGATACAATGATCCATAGGCTCTAAATTGGAGGGCGTCGTTTTGTCTTGAAGCATTAAATAATTCACTGGACAATACAAACTGATTGTTCAGTAAATGTAAATCCATACCCAAACCACCTGTATTTCTAAAGAGACCGGCTCTAAATGTGACATTCCATAAGCGTTTGGCCAACTGAACATTGAAAACCAAATTATCACTTTGATTGACTGTTTGAGTACTGCTGATAACGTTGCCACCGGAGCTGACCGTGGTTGTGTTTCTTCGAATATTGCCAACAGGTGAATCTACAACTTCAAACATTAAATATTTATCTGGACTTGGTGCAATAGCAATAGCCACTAAGTTTTGAAGTTCTTTGTCTGATTGTAAAAATTCAGCTCTATAGCGAATACCCAACTGCATTTTTCTAAATAAACCTATCGTATCATTGACACCATCAATCGTATCGTTGATTTTATTGATGGTGCTTTCATCATTAACAAGCTTACCAATGGTTCCTTCTCCTTCTTCAATTTTACTCATAATTTTATTCAAGGAAGCAAGAGCCTCAGTGAGTTCCCCGTTTTCTCCAAAAGTTTCCTGTACGGATGAGAGTGTGTCAGAAATGGCCTGTTTATTGTCTCGCATCACCATAGCCAAATCTTTTGAGAAAGAATCAACGCTGTCAACGATGGCATTGACTTGTTTTTGGTTGGCTTCCATAATTGCATTTAAACGTTCGGTTGTATCTCTTAAATTGACCAAAGTCTCGCCTAAAGCACCTTGAGGATTATCTGATGATAAGAGCTCTTTGATAATGACTGCGGTTTCTTTAACGGTAGAAGTTAATTCATCAAAGTCACTTTTAGAAGAGGTGTTTTTGATAAAAGCTTCATCTTTTAGTAATCCAGCTTCAGGGGTACCTTGTGAAATAGCTAAATATTTGTCGCCTAAAACGCCTCTGTCTTTAATAGAAACATGCGCGTCATTATACAGTTTCATTTTACGTTGAACTCTTAGGGTCGCTTTAGCTTTTTGACCATCAAGCTCAATTTTTTCTACGTAACCCACCATAATTCCAGCAATTTCTATCGGGGTTCGGTCAACCAAACCGGAAACAGATTCAAAGTGTGCGTAATACGTTTTGGCATTGGCACCGAGTTTTCCTTTATCGTTAACTTCTAAAGATAAGAAAATAATAACCAGAAGAGCAATCAGTACAAATAAACCAACACTAAAGTCAGATGTTAAATTATTTTTCATTATTTATGGTTCTCCATGTTGATATGTGCCTCTAAAAAATTCTGAACAAAAGGATGTTTTGACTTTTTCAATTCTTTTGGCGTGCAGTATTCCACAATTTCTCCCTTATAAAGCATTGCGACTTTATCAGCAACTTTGTAAGTTAATGCCAAGTCATGATTAATCATGAGAACAGTAGCATTTCTTTTTCTTTGAGTTTTTAAAATTAAATCCCCAATTTGTGAGGTGGTAATTGGATCAAGGCCAGTTGTTGGTTCATCAAATAAAATAATTTTGGGATTCAGCATTAATGCACGTGCTAGACCAACTCGTTTTCTCATTCCACCGGAAAGTTCACTGGGAAGTTTTTCATTGATATCAGACAAACCGACCTCAGAAAGTTTTTCTTTGACTTGATCTTTAATCTTTTCTTCGGGTAGATTGGTATGCTCAAACATGGGGAAACTTACATTTTGATAAATATTGAGGTAGTCAAACAACGCAGCATCTTGAAATAGCATGCCAATTTTTTTTCGTATCTTTTTTATCTCACTGTAAGAAATTTCATTGATATTTTGTCCATCAATAATGACTTCTCCGGAGTCAGGTTTTAATAAACCCATCAGTAATTTTAACGATACAGACTTACCTACTCCACTGGGTCCCATAATAATGGTGATTTCACCTTTTTTTGCTTCAAGGTTTAAGTTTTCTAGAACAACTTGGTCTCCAAAGGCTTTATTTACATTTTTAAAATAAATCATTGTCTTCTTTCCAATACTCTAGAAAAAGATTGCAGTTAAGAAGTAATCTGCCACTAAAATAGCAACAGATGAAATAACCACGGCTTCTGTTACTTTTTGACCTACGTCAGCTGCGCCTCTTCGAGCTGAACTTCCTTTATAACAACAGACCATCGCCATGATAAGACCAAAAAAAATAGATTTAAATAAGCCTTGGACATAATCTGGAACATCCGTGTAGTAACGAATTTTTTCAACAAAACTACCTTCATCAATACCCAATAAATAAATTCCTACAAGATAGGCACCAGCAAGACCAACAAAGTTAAAAATTGAAGTTAGAAAAGGCATCACAATAACAGATGCTGCCAAACGAGGTGCAATCAAATAGTCGGTGGGGCTAACGGCCATAGCTCTTAAAGCATCAATCTGTTGAGTCACTTGCATGGTACCGAGTTGTGCTGCCATGGCTGATCCAGCACGAGCAGTAACCATTAAAGCAGTTAATGTCGGGGCAATTTCACGAGACAGAGTCAGGGCAACAACGGAACCAGTTAAGGATTCAGCGCCAAAGTAAGCAAAAGAACGGCCACTTTGTAAAGCAAACACCATTCCCGTAAAAGCTCCGGTTAAAACCACAATAAATAAAGAGTTGACCCCAACAAATTTCATTTGGTTCATGAGTTCACGCCAGCGAATAGGCGGCTTAAACAGATAAAGCATAGACTTATAAAAAAGGATGCACATTGCTCCTGCTTGTGAAAGAGGAGGTACAAAGTAATGCAGTAGCAACTTTACTTGCTGGCCAAACATAGCCACCAAGCGATATAAAATATTTTGATGATATTTTTCTGATGTATTCATAAGGTTAATTTGATGTAGCTTCTCTTACCACTCTTTTACCAATAGAGCTGAGTATTTCATATACGCTTTTATTGCTTTGTTGACTTAAATGCAAGGTATCATTGCTTTTTTTTTCTGAAATTAAAAACACTTCTTCGCCGGGCTGAGCACTTGGACAATGGCTTAAATCAATCATACACATGTCCATACATATGTGTCCTAAAATCGGACAGGCTTGATCTTGGTAGTAAATAGGGTGTTGATGGTAGGCTTTAAAAAAGCCATCACCATAGCCTACACTAATAACGCCTATTCGCATTGCCGTTGAAGCCTTAAAGTTTTGATTGTAGCCAACAGTTTCTCCAGCCAAAATGTCTTTGATTTGAATAATTTTAGCTTTCCAGGATAAAACGGGCTTGATGTTTGAAATGTTCTGATAAGGGTAACCATATAGGGCAATGCCCGGTCTAATCCAATCAAAAGACTCGACCAAAGACGGGAGGCTTTGCAGTGGAGAACTGCTGGCACAATGACTGATTAAAGGTTTTTGAAGTGCCCGTTCAAACAATGCTTTTCCTTGAGCAAACTCTGTGACTTGACGTTGACTGTGTTCAAAGTCTAGCTGATCACTGTCAGATAAGTGGGTAAAAATTCCTTTAACTGCGTGAGCAAGGTCATATTCATGGATGAGGTCTAAAGCTTTTTGCCATTGAGAGTGTTTAAAACCAAGCCGGTTCATGCCAGTATCGAGTTTAATATGTAAGTTGAGTTGTTTTTTGAGTTTTTGCGATGTTTTTCCTAGGTAAACAATGTCATCATCAGTAAACACGCTTAAAATCACTTTTTGTTGAATACTTTCATGCAAGAGGGTGGGGTCAATATAGCCAAAGTTAAAGCAGGGTGTTTTAAGCTTGAGCTGACCAATTTCAAGGGCTTCACTGAGCTCTGCCACACCAAATGCAATGGGATTTAAATAATCTAAAGTCTTTGCAACAATAGATACGTCATGACCATAGGCATTGGCCTTCAGGACGGGCATAACTTGATAAGCAGGCTTACGCATTTGGCTTAAAGCCATATAATTTTCTTTGAGTTGGGTGGTGTTAATGAGGGCTCGGGTACGCATAAGGGCTTACAGTTGAATTGATGTTAAATATTCTTGCATTTGGGCAATGGTTTGAAAACGATTTTCTTGTTTTTTTTCCATGCAGGTTAAAATAAATCGATCCAAAGCTGCTGGGATAGCTTTATTTTTTAAAGATGCTTTTGGCGCTGGCGTATGGATATGGTGGTATCCCAAGTCACCTTTATTAAAGGGTAACTGAAGGGTTAATATTTCATAGAGCAAAATGCCCAAAGAGTAAATATCAGTTCTATGGTCTATAGGGTCTCCCAGTGTTTGTTCTGGAGACATAAAAGAAGGCGTCCCTCCAATAATAGATTGTTCATTAAGGAGATCTTTGACCAATTTTGCCAAACCAAAGTCCATCACTTTAATGTTCTCATGCTGAGATAGCATAATGTTTGTACTGCTTAGATCACGGTGAATAATACCTTGCGTGTGAGCATAAGCCAGGGCATCAAGCATTTGTTTGAAAAGTTTTAAAGCATAAGCAATATCCACTCTTTTGGACTGTCTGATGTAGTCTTTTAAAGTTTTTCCAACAACAAACTCCATGGCTATATAGTACTCGCCTTTTTGAATACCAAAGTCATAGACAGTCACGATATTGGGATGATTGAGTAAAGCCGCAGATTTAGCTTCTCTAAAGAAAGTATCTATACTTTTTTGGTTGGTTTTAAAGTTTGGAGAAAGGATTTTTAAAGCCACTGTTCGCCCCAAAACTGAATCGGTGGCTTTATAAATTAACCCCATGCCCCCTCGGCCAATTTCTTCTACCTTTTGATATCGAACAGCATTGGCATGCATAGACGGATGGTTTGGATACTGATTGATCATGATTTCCAAACTGGGCATTTCTTTTTCTGGGAGTTGATCAACGCTGCTCAATTCCAGAGCACTTTTTAATTGTTTAGCACGGCTGATTAAGTTATCTTCAATCGATTGTTTATTAATTCTGTTGCTGAGATACGCTTGAATCACACTTTGGTATTGCTTGTCTTGGCTTAGACGCGTGAGATTATCAAGGTCAATTTTTGCCAGCGTATGACTTGATTGCTGCAGTTGTTTTAAAACATCAACAGCCAAATTGTTCTGCCCACTTAATAGGTAGGCTTTCATTTTTAAAGGGAGTGACTTTTGATAATGTGGAGATGTGGGGGTGATTTGACCTAAAATATCCAGTGCTTTAGTGACTTCTTGCATGTCAATATAGCGTTTTGCGATACCCAGGTAATCACCAATTTGTGTTCTTAAAAAAATTTCTTTATCAAATTGTGGTGTCAGTTGGTAGCAGGCAATGGCTTCTGTAAAATTTTGACTTTGCTCATAAAGAGTTGCCGCTTTTTCATAACGTCCTAAAAGTTTGTAACAGTGAGCAGCCAAACGCCACTGTTTGGCTTTCTCATACAAGCTGGCCGCTTTTGTGACATCATTGAGCTCCAGATACAAGTCGGCAGCTCTGGAAAGTTCATTGGCCGCTAAAAACTTTTTAGCAGCGTCTAGAAGCTTTCCTCTTTTGGCCAAGCGTTCGGCATCAAACTTTTGATATTGACTCAAGTTTCCTGCCAGTTTCCAGTATACAGCAGCGTTATCATAGTCTTGCATCATTTCTGAAAGTTTAGCTGCGGCTTCATAGTCCTTAAGTTGACTAAAACAAATCAAAGCTTCCTGTTGATAATCTAAGTCAATATAAAGTTTAGCGGCTTTTTGATACTGCTGAGTGAGTTTGAGTAAGTTGGCCAGGTTAAGACCAATTTTTTTGAGTTTTTCTAGATTTTCTTGGGTGTTGGCTTTTTTTTGCCAGTAAGCGTAAGCTTTTTGTAAGGAAACGCTAGCTTCATAAAGCTTATCTGCTTTGAGTAAAGCTTTGGCTGCCTGCTCATAATTGTTTCCATCTAAAAAGGCTTTGGCTGCTTGCTCATACGATTCAATAGAAAAATAACGTTCTCCAAGCAATTTCAATTGATCATGCTGACGATAGATTTTTTCCGCCTGCTCAAAGTCTCCGTGTTCAAAAAAAATATCTGCGGCTTTGATTGGCTGATTTTCTCGCAAATAAATCTGTGCCGCATCTAGCCATTGATCTGTTTTTAGATAGGCTTGTGCTAATTTTTCTAAATGCTGACCTTCTTTAAATGCTGCTATGGCTTTTTTAGGTAGGTTCAGTTCCATATATGCTTGACCGGCTTCCAAAAATTGCTGATTTTTTAGAAGCTTTTCTATGTGCTTGTATTTCGGATGAAAAAGCTTAAGCATTACACAACAGTATTAACAGATAAGTCAGGTGCTTGTAAACGAAAGCCAACAAATGATTTACAAGCAAGATCAATGAAGGTAAGGGATACCCAGGAGCGCCGCAATGTCGCGATCTAATATGGGTTAAATATTGCGTTCAAGTAGAGTTTTGGCTCCGTTTATGCATATTTTTATAGGTATTCTCATATTGGGAATAATCTGATACAGGTTTTTTAGTTAAGCATTCAATGAAAGGAATAAATTATGGCTGGAGGAAGTGTCAATAAAGTGATTTTGATTGGTCGGTTGGGAGCTGATCCAGAAGTAAAGTATACGCAAACCGGAGCGGCAGTTGCCAATTTGAGCCTTGCAACCAATGAATATTGGAAAAACAAAGATGGCCAAAAAGAAGAAAAAACCGAGTGGCACAGAGTAGTCCTCTGGTCTAAACTTGCTGAGTTGGCCAGCCAATATTTAAGCAAAGGGAAACAAGTATACATTGAAGGACGTTTACAAACCCGTTCATGGGAAGACCAAAACGGTCAAAAGCGTTATACAACGGAAGTTGTTGGCAACTCAATGCAGTTTTTATCGCCTGTATCTGAAGGTGTTCAAAACAGCAGCAGCCAATTACCACCAGATTTACCGCCTCCAACAGATGTGCCTATGGGTGGAAGCAGTCAAAACGACGTTGATGACGATATCCCTTTTTAGGCAAAAATCAAAAGCATGATGATATAACTTTAATTAAGAGGGGCAAAGCCCCTCTTTTTTTATTTTAATATTCATCAGACGTAAAAGGATAAAAATTGATGATGGAATCACCGTATTGTTCTTTTAAAGTTTCTAAAAAGTTATCTTGGTATTTTAAGTATGGGTTTTGATGGGGGGTATAGTTTGGGTGTTGTTGTGGAGAGCCAAAATAAATCACGATCGAGTCAAAAGCATTGATGATTTCCAACCATTGGTCTGTGGGCTCATTATTTGGAGCATAGCGAGCTTTTAAGTTTTTGTATTTTTCTTGTAAAAAAATAAGCGCTAAATATTTTTGATAAGGTTGCCAGCAAGTATCATCGCCAACAAGACCAACCCATTTAATATCTAAAACATAACCTTGAAAAAAGTTGAGTAGTTTGTTTTCTTCGTGATGTATTCTTGTTTGTGCAAAATCGTTTTGTTTGGCTGTGATAAATGAGGATTCATTGTTGTAGTCAGAAAAGTTTTTGTTATTAGGCGTTTGGGCGAAGGCGCTGTTAAGAATTAAGAACAATAAAAGAATGCTGCTAAAAATATTTCCCCACATAATGGAAGGGGCACATTTCAAAAATCCGTATCCTTGTCAAAAAAAAATTGTTTTAAATCAATTCTATAGTTTTTTTAAGTCACTGAGAAACCAATTTTTTCTTGAACTAACATACTCCCATTGAGCTTGCCATAGACTTTGCTGAATTGTTACATCATTTACACCGTGCCACTGAAGGGTGAGAGTAATAAGAGCTGTATTGTTATCCGAATTTTTTTCCATACTTAAAGTAGAAACATCAATGATTTTATTGTTTTGTAGGTATTCATTCAAATGCAAACTGAGTTGCGCGTGCTTGTCTTTTTTAAAAAAAACTTGAATTGTTTTTAAATCATTCCATATCAACTGTTGGCTAAAGCGACGGTTTTGTTGGTTTAAGCTTTCAGTATTAGACGGTGAACAGGCAAGCATAAACAGACCGCATAAAAAAAGCCCCGCAATTTTATTAAACATAGCTTTAATATGGCATGCTTTTTTTAATTTGGCTAAAAAGAGTTTTGTAAGAGACTATTTTTTTGTTTGAGTAGAAGAAGATGAGCGAATAGGAATTTCAATATAGCCTTCACCTGGAACTTGTCCATGTGCATGTTTAAAACGGTCAAATAAGTCCTTAGGGCTTAAGGAAAGGGTATCTGAAGCATCGTCCTGATTTTCATCCGATGAAGATATTTCTGTATCAGAATTGTCAGGTTTTTGTTCAGGCTCAGAGGCGCTGATTTCGTCAGTTTCTTCTGGTTCTTGAGTATCAGAGCTTTGCTCTTTTGATTCAGAAGTTATATCTGGAGCCAATGTAGATATGATAAGATCGTCGTCAACCATCATAAAACTATGGACTTGATTGCTGAGTGAAATGTTTTCTTTGCTGTCGCCAAAGGGATACAAAACTTTGATTTGGTAAGGGGTGTTTAATTTTAAGGCGCCTCCAGAAATAGTAAAGTAAGCATAGTTAGACAAAGTATATTTTCCGTCTTCAGAAAAAGAGAGGTCTTCAATCATCCTAACTTGTAAACCTTGAACTGGGTTACAGTCTTGATTGTTTTTAGTGATATAATTGTTCTTATTATCATTCCCTTCATTGATTTGAGGTGTTTTTAAAATTTCACATACACTGATGCTATCATGCACTTTTCTTGGGTCGGCTAAAAAAGCATCATCTGGCATACCTTGTTTGGCAAATTTGAATAGAGGTGAAAAAGTTTTCGAGGCTAAATGATGAACAGGCAATAAGTAATTTTCTTGTTGTTGATCATCTGAAGGAATGTATGGCATAGGAAAGCTAAGTTCAAAAAAATCAGGGTCTGAGTATTTTGGCCCAGAATATTCATTATTGGGGCTTGTTTTTTTGCCCACAGTATCAAATTCAAAAGTAAAGGCTTGTGTGATTTCGCTTAAATCTTTGGTTTGTTTGTACATGGGCTGTACAGTTAAACAGAAATGCTCTCCCGGAGCTAAAGCTTCAGGCATAATGTAAATGTGTTGTCTAACTCTGTTATCAGAAAGCGTTTCATAACCTTCAGTGGGGATAATAAATAAGGGTATGGGAGTTCCAGAAAGCTCGGTAGATAGATTGATTTCATCTTCTTTATCTTGGCTTTGGTCGGGCGATGAGTTTTCTGCACTTTTTTCAGATTGATTTGTGCTTAAGCTACTGCTGGTCTGACTTGGCGCACAATTGCCCAGGAGCGAGTAATTTTCTTTGTTGTGTAATTCATCCAATTTAATGGGTGTGGTCCCTTCGTAAATAAGTGGGATGACAACGTTTAAGGGAATATTATGTTGACTATTGAAATTGACAAAGAACTCAGTATTTTCAAAACAGGATTGCAACAATAGAGAAAAAGCACAGACCATGCTAAGTCCAGTGATACGAAAGTATCGCTTATGTAAGGTTTTGATTTTATACAAATAAAGCATGTTGTTGGGTTAAATTAAGAGCAAAAATCATGCCTGGCTAAGCTGCTGAAAAGTAAGGTTTATTATTTAGTATGACCTTCACAGAGGAGTCAATAATGGGACAATGTTGGTTCATTGTAAAGCGCATGAAGCTATTCTAGTATTTCTAGGATATATTTTTTTTTATCTCTTCCTCCACAGGCGTCCAATAAGGTCCGAATGGCATTGGCATGGCTGCCTTTTTTACCAATCACTTTGCCAATATCATCTTTATGGACACTAAGCTCTAATATACAGGTGCTAGAACCGTCATGTTGTTCAATATTGACTGCGTCAGGTTGGTCAACGATGGCACAAACAATGGTTTCTAGAAGTGATTTCATGAACATAATCTAGCATATTGGGCGTTTTTAAAAAATAAAATAATGCAATCAGAATCAGGTGATTATTGTAGCCTTCTGGCGGGTATTTCTTGCTTGTATGTCGGGGCTGTTTTATACCAGAGCACATGTTTGATAATCTTAAAGCCAGTCAGTGGAAGCAAAAAATCAGACAGGTTTTTTCTAAAATTGAATTTGATGAAGAACAGTTTGAAGCGCTATTGTTTCAAGCAGACTTTTCTTACGATGTTATTGAAAGTGTACTGCAAGAATTGAAAGCCTGTAAGGTTAGTCATGCCAATGACTACATTCAAAATCTTAAAGAAATTCTGTTTAAAAAAATTGAAACTTTACATGCCCAGCCAATCAAAATTCATAAGCCTTTTTGCGTGTTATTGGTCGGAATCAATGGTGTAGGTAAAACAACAACTGCCGGTAGGCTTGCGCATTTTTGGCAAAAGCAGGGACATCATATTACTTTAGCCGCTGCTGACACCTTTAGAGCCGGTGCTGTTGATCAAATTAAGCTGTGGTCAGAACGGGCGAGTGTTGATTTGATTTCTCAAGGGATGGGCGCGGATCCGGCCTCTGTGGTTTATGATGCCTGGGTAAACACTTTAAATAAAGGTGGCATTATGTTGGCAGATACAGCCGGTAGAATGCATACCAAAGAACCTTTGATGCAGCAGTTGGATAAAATGATCAGAGTTTTAAAAAAACATGACGAGCATTTACCGCATGAAACCTTACTGGTTCTTGATGGCACCACCGGTCAGAATGCCGTATTGCAATCGCAAGCCTTCGCCCAAACAACAAGGTTAACTGGCATTGTAGCCACAAAGATGGATGGTAGTGCCAAAGGCGGCGCTATTTATTGCAGCGCTTTAAATATGAACTTGCCCATTCGTTTTGTTGGCGTAGGTGAGAGCATGGAAGATCTTAAGCCCTTTGATGCCAAAAGTTTTGTTGATGCCATGTTTGACTGATCTTTGGTTTTATAAGTTAAGGCTTTGGTTTTTGCATGCATGGCCATATAACATGACCATGCATTGAGTTCTAAAGCTTGTTGCTTTGTTTTAATGCTGCCAAGTTTTTATTTTCTCAAGAATACCTTCTTTATCAAAACCAAAATGTTTGGCCACCGCCTGACCAGGTCCACTGGCACCAAAACTTTGCATGTCTATAACCAGATTGGGTCGGCCAATGGTTTTATGCCAAGCATCGGCATTGGCAGCTTCAATAACCACTGTAGGGCATGTAGTTGGGAATAGTTTTTCTTGTTCAGGTTTCTTTAAAGCTTGTAAACGATCCAAGCATGGAACCGATATCAGTTTGATATTGGCATAATCATTTTTGATGGTGTCAAAAACCTCATGCGCCAAATGCAACTCAGAGCCACTGGCAGCAATAATAAGGTGCTTATCTTGTGCAATGCTTTCATCACTGTGCTGCGCAAAAATATAAGCACCTCGGTCAGAAACAGGCTCAGACAAAGAAGCTTGCATGGGTAGATTTTGTCGACTGAGACAGAAAACACTAGGTGTAGCTTTGTCTGCCAAGGCTTTGTCCCAAGCCCATTGGGACTCTTCAATATTGGCCGGTCGGTACACATTAACATTAGGAATGCATCGCATAGCATTGATATGTTCTATGGGTTGGTGAGTTGGGCCATCTTCACCGACATGAATACTGTCGTGGGTAAGGGCATAAATCACTTGCAGACCACTTAAAGCAGATAATCTTAATGAGGGTTTAAGATAATCTGAAAAAACTAAAAAGGTAGAAATGACAGGGATATGACCACCATGCAAGACCATACCATTGGCAATGGCCGCCATGGCATGCTCACGAATACCAAAGGCAATGTTTTTTGCGCTGAAGTCTTCTTTGCTCACATAAGCACTATCTTTGAAAATTGCTTTGGTTGAGCCAGCCAAGTCTGCAGAACCTGCACACAGGTTAGAGATTTTTTTGCCTAAGTATTGCAGGATTTGCCCATTAATGCTGCGAGTGGCATCGGTATCTTTTTGAATGTCATCATGATTGACATCAAACTTTTTTTGATTGAAATTTTGGTAATTTTCATATCCTTCTGGGTCAGAACTTTTGAAAGCAGCATGCTGTTCTAACCAATTTTTTTTTGCATTTTGTTTTTGTTCAAGAGCTGTTTGACAGTGTTGATGCACCACCTCAGGTACGGTGAATTCAGGGTAGTCCCAATCTATCAGCTGTTTAAAAGCAGCTATTTCTTCTTGACCCAAAGGTGCACCATGCGAACCACTGGTGCCTTGTTTGTTTGGCGCACCATGGGCAATAATTGTTTTGGCTATAATGAGTGATGGTTTAGACTTTTCATTTTTTGCCTCTGTGAGGGCTTCTCTAATTTCAGAATGTAGGTGCCCGTCAATTTCTTGAACATGCCAGCCTTGTGCTTCAAAGCGCATACGAATATTTTCATCAAAAGTGATGTCAGTAGAGCCGTCAATACTGATATTGTTGCTATCGTAAATATAATTCAAATTGCCCAAGCCTAAATGCCCGGCCAAAGAAGCAGCTTCAGAAGAAATCCCTTCCATTAAATCCCCATCACTCACAATGCCATAGATGGTGCTTTCTAAATGTTTTTGTTTGAATTGACTGCTTTGCATTTTAGCGGCTAAAGCCATACCAACACCGTTGGCAAAACCTTGACCTAAGGGCCCTGTGGTTACTTCAACGCCTTCAGTATGTTTGTATTCTGGATGCCCAGGTGTTAGGCTACCAAGTTGTCTAAAGTGCTTGATATCATCCATAGAAAGTTTATAGCCATAAAGGTGTAAGAGTGCATATTGCAGCATGGAACCATGGCCAGCAGAAAGGATAAAGCGATCTCTTCCCTCCCAATGGGGTTGAGACGGATCAAAGTTTAAAAAATCATTCCATAAAATATAGGCACAGTCAGCCATACCCATGGGCATGCCTGGATGCCCTGATTGAGCTCTTTCAACAGCATCTATACTTAAACATTTAATGGTATTTACACATAATTGATCAATATTTGCAGCTTTGTTCATACCTTCTCTTTAATGCAAAGAAAAAAAGATGTCGATCAATATTATTGCTCAGTTTATAAAGTAGCTTTTGCTTGGCAAATAAGCTGCTATTGGTTAAGTGTGCAAATATGAAATTTAAACAAATAGCTACATTCAGTTTGATATTCAGTCTGGTATTGTTGATTGGGTGTGACAAAAAAGGAAAGGGTAAAGCAGTGTCTGAACATTCTAAAGCAATCATGGAAACAACAATGGGAACCATAGAGTTGGAGTTCTTCCCAGATAAAGCTCCTAAGCATGTTGAAAACTTTATTAAGCTTGCTCAAGATGAATTTTATGATGGAACCCGTTTTCATCGAGTGATTCCAGGTTTTATGATTCAAGGCGGAGACCCCAACAGTAAGCTGGACGATAAGAGTAAGCACGGCACAGGTGGCCCTGGCTACACAGTAGATGCCGAGTTTAATGATACCAAGCATGTTAGAGGTGTTTTGTCTATGGCTAGAAGCTCAGACCCTGATAGTGCTGGGAGCCAATTTTTTATCATGGTTGATGATGCGTCACATTTAGATGGACAATATACAGCCTTTGGTCGAGTGACGGATGGTATGGATGTTGTGGACAAGATTGTTGCTGCTGAACGTGACGCTAGAGATAATCCCCTAGAAAAAATTGAGATTAAAAACATTACCATTAAGTAATAATGATAGAAGAGTAGGGGGCTTTCCCCCCTCTTCACCTAAGCGTATGCGTGCAGCATGATTTTTGCTTGCAGGAAGCGTTGTTTTAAATAAGAAAGAATGGTTCTTTTTGACTCAAACCCATGGCTATAATCAATATTTAAACCACAGCGCAGCCAATAAGGGCTTGCTTCTGGAGATGTTTCAATGCGAGTCCATTTAACCACAACATCTACTGGAATAATGCCATAAGGTTCTAGGTTGAGATAAATTTTCAATTTTTGGCCAGGAACCAAACTATTGGCGCATACAATTTGTAAGCCGTGCGCAGAAAAGTTTTTAGTTTGTGCCTGGAAAAGCTGACCATCCTGCTCTTGAGCAGTAATGTCAGCGTTTTTAGTGAAATGCAATGCTGAACTGTACTTCAATCGAAGGTTTTGTCGTGCATTGTTTTGAGGTGCTAAAGTCATAAAGCCTCCAAAAAAATTAGTCTATTTGTAAACTAAAAGGAAATTTCTTCGCCAAAGAAATCTTCAGGTGTGTCGGCAAATGAGCCAGGATCATGTGGAAGTTTCCATGGATTGGGCATAGGCTTGACAAATCGGACACCAATTTCGTAAACAGGCTTTTCTGAGGTGTCTAAAGCATCGCTGTCATGTTTCCAAACAACTTGACCTAGCATTTGCAAGGGAAGTTGGTTGTGAGCAATGAAGACTTTTACAGAAACACGTTGTCCTACATAAATATCCAAAGAGGTTTCCATAGCAAGACCTTGCGAGCTTAAGTCAGTGCAAATGGAAGATAAATCAGCCTCTTTGCCAATTTGAGCTGGGAGTTGGACTGGGAATCTGGGGATGCGGCGTTTTTCAAATTTGTCTGCGGATACTTGTTCTTTAAATGAAGCCATATACATTTCCTATTACTAAAGGGTTAAAAATACAAGATAAAATTAACTTCAGTTGTTTTTTACAGTTTGAAACGCTAGGTAAACCGCCCTTCATAAAACAACCACAGGAATATCATCTATCCAATTTCAATTAATTATAACACAACGCATTATTTGTCAAGATATCTTCTTGTTGCTCAGTATTGACGAAGTAAGATAAATGTCTATGATCATTTAGGTTTAATTATGTGGATGCTCGATAAGGAGAAAACAATGAAGAATATATTTAAGGTGGGGCTTGCCTGTACTTTAATTGGATTACATAGCGCACAAGCTGCTTTTTGGCATAATGGTCAAGATCATCGTGATCGCTTGGTGAATAAGGATTTAAAAAACCTATCTCCCAAAGCTTATGTCAATGTTGCCAAAGCCAATGCCAATGCAGTGGTTAATATTAGAGTTGAAAAGCTCGTTAGCAATGGCCAAGGCAATATCAAGTCATTTGGCCCCAATCTCAATCAAGAATTTTTTGAGAAATTTTTTGGTTTTAAAAACCCGCAAGAGATGCCAAAGCAAGAACAACGAGGCTTAGGGTCCGGTTTTGTGATCAGTGAGCAAGGCTATGTTGTGACCAATAATCATGTGGTTAAGGGTGCCAATAGAGTTGTTGTTATTTTTTCTGATGAAAAAGAATATGAAGCAAAAGTGATTGGACAAGATGCTAAAACCGATTTAGCGCTTTTAAAAATCACAGATCAGAAAAGAAAGTTTCCTGCAGTGGTTTTGGGAGACTCAGATCAGTTAGAAGTAGGTGATGTGGTTGTTGCTATAGGTAATCCTTTTGGTTTGTCGCATACGACTACACAAGGTATTGTCAGCGCCAAAGAGCGTTCCATTGGTATCAGTGAATATGATGATTTAATCCAAACCGATGCATCCATTAATCCAGGAAACTCAGGAGGTCCTTTGCTCAATATTCATGGTGAAGTCGTAGGGATCAATACAGCCATCATTGCTTCTGGGCAGGGACTAGGTTTTGCTATCCCCATTAATATGGCCAAAACCATTCTATTAAGTTTAAAAGAAACAGGAAAAGTGGAAAGAGCTTGGTTGGGTGTACAAATTCAACAGTTGACGCAAGACCATGTTAAAGCCATGCGTCTCAAAAGTAATCAAGGTGCTCTGATTGCGGAAGTAATTAAGGGGAGTCCAGCAGAAAAAGCCGGTTTAAAAGCGGGTGATGTTGTGGTTAAATTTGGCAATAAAACCATAGAAAAATGGACGCAGTTGAGCGCCGTGGTGGCAACATCAAGTACAAATAAAAAAATAACAATGAAAATTATTCGTGATGGCCGAGTCGTGTTTCCCAAGGTTAAACTTGAAAAACGCAAAGAAGACCTGAAACCACAGAGCAGCGTTGAGAAGTCTGTAAAACAAGGTTATGATGCTTTGGGCTTGGTTGTTGAGCCTTTAAATAAAGGGGCAAAAGAAAAAGGCTTAAAAATTGTAAAAGTTAAACCAAATAGCCAAGCCTTTAAAGAAGGCTTAAGGAAAGGGGATATTATTTTACAGCTTAATCAGCAAAACATGACCAGCACTGAAAAATATGCAAAACTGATTAAGGATATACGTCCTGGAGATTATATTTTAATGCGTGTTCAAAAACAGCAAAGAGCCTTGTTTATTGCATTTCGTTTTGAAGGAGAAAAAGATTAGTGGCACAACTTGATCTGTTATGTCTGGTAATTTTAGCTTTGTTTGCCATCTATGGGTTTTTTAAAGGCTTCTTTACGCAAGCCATGAGCCTTTTGGCAATTGTATTTGCTTATATTGGAGCGCCTAAGCTTTCTCCAGGAATAGAGCATTTCATCAACGGCTTTGTAAAATTACCGGATATAGTTGGCTCTCGAATAGCTTTACTGATAGCAGGTTTGGCTATCTTTATGGGGGTACAACTTTTTTCTAAGCTGGTTCACAACCACGTCATTAACTCCTTAAGTATTACAAAATATGCCAACCGATTTCTTGGTTTTTTAACAGGTATCGCCAAAGGTGTTTGCGTTATTTATCTGCTATACGTCCTTATTTCATGGCATCCTGACGCCAATAATATTTACGCCAATACCCAAGTTATGACTTGGATTGAGCATTCACCCCTACAAAGAAGGTTTGCAAAGCCAGTAATTTCTAAAGCCAAACAAAAGACCATCCAAAAAAAAGTTGTTGAAGGTAGAGAAAAAGTAGAAAAAAAAGTCACTGAGCACATTCAATCGGAGTTGGCCAATCAGTCTTTAGATCAACTTCTTGAAACTATGGATTGAAGTTAAGTCCCGGATCAAAATTTAAATGAAATAACAAAATTATGCATCGGTCTACTCTGTTTTTGAAATTGTAAGACCTGTTGATTCATTTCCTGATCTATTTTATCGTTGTACCGTTCAACGGAAAATGGAGCGTCGGCAATATCGGCAATATAAGAAAACAGTCCAATGAGAAAGCCAGTGACTTGTGTTGATCTAGAGTCATCATAGTAGCCTTTAACAAAAAGTCCAATGCCTGCAACTCTTAATCCTGTAAAGATGCCTGCAGGGATATAGTCTTCTGTATACCAATGGCCCATGCCAGGAACAACAATTCCAGCAGTCGTTGCTAAGGTCATGGCGCGCTTAGGGTCTTTGTATGGTAAGTTTTTAGCTACGAGAGTATCTTGTTGAGCAATGCCAACATTAACAGGGGGTTGAGGTTTGGAGGCTTTTTCCCGTTCTTGTAATTTTTTTAAATTGTATTGTGCATCTTTAAGGTAAATAGAATGCGGATTTTCATCAATAAACTGCCGCCATAGTTGAATTTTTTCTGTTAAGGAGAGGGTCTTTGCTAAACCTTGAGCTTTAAAAAATAACGCAGTATCTTTGGCTTTTTGGTTTTCCTGATTTTCTAAGCTTTCTTTGGGTACTAGCTGTTGAAGTGATGCAATGTTATGTTCAAGCTCTTTTTTGTACAGACTGTTGGGGTTTTCTTTGAGGTAGGTTTCTAAAGCTTCTAGACGTTTTTCAAGACTTAAGTCTCGCATGTTGATTAGCATGTTACTGTAGGCCGTTGTGTCATCATAGGCAAATACAGTCAATGGACCAGATAAAAGCATGGCAATAAGTAACAGAAACATAAGCTTGTTTTGACGCATAAGTGCGTATTCTAACATAATTTTTTCCAAGACAAAATGATTACAGTAACTATAAATTGAGGGTGGTGCTTTATTATCCTCAAAACACAGAAAATGAAGAGCTTTGAATAATCATAAGAAGCTTTAGTTAAGCACTGGCTGTAGATTTTTTTCCGAAGCAGGTCTTTCATATCGAAGAATAAAATATAAAACAGTTGCTTTTATATTATTTTTTGATTAAAGGTGCTTTGTAGATCTTGTGATGGATTTGATAATCCTGCAAGCGTCTCGCCTCTGTAAAAGTATTCCAATACATTGTGTAAATGGCCACTGTGGCAAATGAGGTAAACAGTTCAATCATTAAATTTTGATGGTAAAAAGTTAATTGAATATAAATAATTGATATGGGGTTATTGTGAATTTACGTGAATTAAAAGAGAAAAAAGTAAGTCAGTTGAACGAGTTGGCTGAGGAACTTAAAGTTGACGGCGCAGGTGCGTTAAGAAAACAAGAGTTGATTTTTGCTATATTGCAAGCAGCATCAGCAAAAAAAGAAGCCATTGATGCTGAAGGCGTATTAGAAATTTTGCCTGATGGATTTGGTTTTTTACGTTCAGCGGATTGTAATTATATCCCTGGCCCCGATGATATTTATGTGTCCCCAGCACAGATTAAGCGCTATCATATTAAAACAGGGGATACCATTACCGGCACTATTCGTCCGCCAAAAGATTCTGAGCGTTATTTTGCACTGCATAAATTAGAAACAATCAATGGTGATAAACCGGAGAAGTTTAGAAATAAAGTGCACTTTGATAATCTTACACCCCTTTACCCAGAAGAAAGAATTCAACTTGAATCCAATCCAAAAAATTACTCTACACGAATCATGGATATGATGTGTCCTATTGGTAAAGGACAACGGGGTTTAATTGTGTCACCACCAAGATCAGGTAAAACAACTATTTTACAAGATATAGCCAAGTCTATCAGTAAGAATCACCCTGAAGTTGAGTTATTGGTGCTGTTGATTGATGAGCGTCCTGAAGAAGTGACCGACATGAAGCGTACAGTTAAAGGTGAGGTTGTTAGTTCTACCTTTGATGAGCCAGCTCAACGCCACGTGCAAGTTGCTGAGATGGTGATTGAAAAAGCAAAGCGTCTGGTGGAGCACAAAAAAGATGTGGTTATCTTATTAGACTCTATTACACGTCTAGCACGAGCATACAACTCTGTTGTTCCTGCATCTGGAAAAATTCTCTCCGGAGGTGTTGATTCTAATGCCTTGCATAGACCTAAACGGTTTTTTGGTGCTGCAAGAAATGTTGAAGATGGCGGTAGTTTGACCATTATGGCTACAGCTTTAATTGATACCGGTTCAAGAATGGATGAAGTCATTTTTGAAGAATTTAAAGGTACCGGTAACATGGAAATTGTTTTGGATCGCAAGATTGCAGATCGTAGAATTTATCCTGCAATTGATATCAACCGTTCTGGAACCAGAAAAGAAGAGTTGTTGTTGGAAGAAACAACACTAAATAGAGTTTGGGTGTTAAGAAAACTTTTGCAGCCACTTAATGGAGTGGATGCCATGGAATTTATTTTAGATAAAGTCAAAAAAAGTAAGTCTAACGAAGAGTTTTTGGAATCGATGAACCAGTAGTCGTCTTTAAAATATAACACGAGTAAAACTTTTCTCATCGCTGGAGTTTTTAGAAAAAACTTTAGGAAGTAAGTGGAAGGTTTTTCTGTCCAAATTTAAGCGCTATTTTTGGTCAATGACAATCTGGATTTATTTTTTATAAAACCTTTAAAAACTAGAATTTAACTTTTTAGCTTGCTTTGAAAAAAATTATAAGAACGTTATTGTAATGATTGAGCTTGTGGTTAGCCTTGCGCAGCGACAGCTCCAGATTGGTCAAAATAATACCCTTGCGTTGCTCACACTGTTTTGTGCTGATGCATATCAGGAAGTTGACCCAATAAATAATTTTTCTTTTGATATCAGGGGCTTATTGTGTCATTATAGAAAAAGTAAAGAAGATTGCGAAAGAAGGGTGCATGACAAAATCTGATTTAATAGAGAATCTATCTGAAAGAATTAACCTTCCCAAACGTCAAGCGGAAATGATTGTTGAGTTGATATTTGACTCAATGATAGAGGCTTTACAAAGCGGTGATCGTATTGAAATTAGAGGTTTCGGTAGTTTCAAAATAAAAGATTATAAGGCTTACATGGGTCGCAATCCAAAAACAGGTGAGAAAGTTTCTGTTAAACCTAAAAAGCGGCCATTCTTTAAAGTCGGCAAAGAACTTAGAGAAGCTGTTAACGAGGCTTATTTAGAGAGCTTAAAGTCAGAGGTATCTGAAGACTTTTAGTCTTTTTAATAGGCTATCAGTGACAAGCTGGCTGACGACTTAGGATCTTCCTTATAAAATTATAAAATAAAAATAGTTTTTTTTGTGGTTTTTCTCAATTATTTGTTACACTTAAAGCTATGAGGTTTTTTACACAATTAAGTTTTGCGTTTGTTCTATGTGGGTTAGCACTTTTTATTAATGGATGTTCATCTAAAACCAGCGGTGGTATTCAAGGTGGTTCAAGATCACAGGCAGAAAAATTATGGGGAAATGAGCGAGTATGCTTACCCTGCCATGCTTTTCAACAACCTATTGCACGTAGACATAGCTATCGTTGTGACACATGTCACTTGGGTAACCCTTGGGCTGAGGAAAAAGATGATGCTCATGATGGTTTGATTCGTAACCCACAAGCTCCAGAAAACATTGATCAAACATGCAACAATTGTCATCAAAAGGTGCTCGGTAGAGACGTGCCTTACAGTTCAGAGTTTATTCGTGATGTTGTAGTTTCGCATAAACGTCAGCCAGGAGATTCATTAGAATGGGAATAAAAAGATTTTTTTCAGGTGTTTGTTTTTGTCTTGCAGTCAGCTTATTACTAACGTCTTGTTCGGGAAGTAAAGGCGGCGCAGCTGTTGGAGGCTTAGAAGGTATTCCAAGTGATAGGCCTGTTGTTAAAGCATTGATCAGTGCCAGAGAAGTTGATGTAACCGGTGATGACAACTCACTGCTGCCAGACAGACTAGGTTTGCAAGATGTGGTTTATGTTATAACCAACCCTCGCGGCGGAAATAGAAAAGGTTGGGTTAAAATTAGTAGAAACCCATCAGATACGGAAGGCTTTGGCTGGGTCGAGCGTAAAAATATACGGATTTTAACCAATTACACTCAGGCAGGCGCTGGAGCGTCATTGCCCGCTGATAACGGTGGGTTTTCTGATGTGCCTATTGAAAACTCTGGCTTTGATGCCGATCAAGCACCACCTCCAGCTGATGATTTTTCTGATCCTAGCATAGACGATGGTTTTGATGCGGGAGAAGAAAGTGGCTTTGATGACTTTTCTGATGATTCAAGTGGCGATATTTTTGATGATGCGGGTGGATCAGGTGAAGAAGATTTATTTTCTGAAGAAGACTTGTTTGGAGATGAGTAAACCGGTTTGTTAACATGAAGCCTTCGTTATTGAAGATTTGTTACGGCTTGTTTTTTTGTAGCTATGTTTCCTTAGGACTGGCTCAAGGTATTTCTGAAACATCTTTAGTAAAAAACTTTTTTTACAATCCAGATAGCTTATCGTTTGGAGGAGCTGGAAGAGCAACCTATTCTTCTGGTCAAAATATGATTCTAAACCCTGCGATGATAGCAAGGCATAAAAACAAAGTGAGTTTTGGTGCTTCTTACATGTCAGCAGGTGTAACGGATTCTTCTCCAATTTCATTGTTTGCAACAGATTATAGAGCAACTCAAGCAGTTTCTTTTGGGGCATACTATGGTTATGAGAAAGCTACGGTTGAAGGTACAGAAGCTAAAATTAACTATGCAGCCATTGCAATAGCCAAAGACATTAGCCCACAGCTTTTTGTAGGCACCAGTATAAAAGGCTATAAGACCAAATACTCAGGAATGGAGACAGGTGGTCCAGATGGGATAGATGCTGATTTGGGTATCCAATTTAAGCCATCCGAATACATCACCTTGGCTTTTGCCATGAATCATATTTTCCAAGGCAGAAACTTTGAAGAGTTTCCGTTATTGGTTGCTGGAGGAATTGCTTTAGAACTCGAAGGTACGGGTAAATTACTGGTAGATTTAGAAAAAGATGTTTCAAAACCTAATGAAAATAGTTTTAATGCCTACTTTGGTGGAGAAGTTTTATTAACGGATGGGTTTTTTTTAAGAGGAGGCTTTGGGATTGATAATGTTAGAGAAGCTGATTTTTTCAGTGCCGGTTTGGTTTTGCAAGGGCCTAAGATAAATTTGGTGGGTGTGTATTCACAGACAGTTAATCCAGTAGATAAAACATTTGGCGTTAGCGCAGATATTCTTTTTTAGGTGCAAAGATGGGTGATTTTGAAGATTTTTTTGAAGATGATGAGCTTTTAACCGAAGACAATGAAAAAGAAACGGCAGCAAAGAATAAGCAAGAAAAACCCAAGCAGCCAGAACAAGTTCAGAAAACAGAAGCCGTAGCCAAAGATAAAACTGATGATGACGATATGTCTCCTGGAATGATAGACCTGGAAGCCATTGAAGCTACTGGGGGCTACTCTTTTGATGAAGATGATAACGAAAATGTTGAAAATGCTGCAGATGCAAGCCCTGACCAAAAAGAACTTGAATCTACCCAAAATAATATTTCTTTTGATGAAGAAGACAGCACCTCTATAGAGGAAACTGCCAGTATGGCGCAAGTTGATTTTTCTTCAGATGATCAGTCTGAAGAGCAGGGGCAGGAAACAAAAACCTTTAAGCATATAGAGCATGATGAAGAAGATATTGACCTTAAAGAAGTTCCACAGCATGAGCAGTTGGATGAGAATTCAAGTGTAATTAAACAATCTTTGAAGTTAAGCGAAGAAGAAAAACAACAAAGAATCAATTCTGTATTAGAAAAATCAGCTCAATCAATTTTAAGTCAAGCTCAAAATGAAAAGGCACAAGAGAAGAGTCCTGAAACGACAAATAACTTGTTTGTTAATTTAGATGAAAGTGAGCTGTTCAGCAATATAGAAACTTTAGATACAGAGCCGTCAAACACTTCTAAGAAAGACAGTCAAGGTATAGATTTTGGTGATGATGAAAAAGAAGATTTAGTATCGGATGAAACTAAGGACAATATCAATCAAGTTAAGCAAGATGACACATCAACCGTAGTTGGCGTAAGTTCAGGTGGTAAAGCAGAAGATTTTGATGCTTTTGAAAGCTTCTTAAAAGAGGAGCTTGAACAGGAGGAACAAGAAGATCCAATTTCTGAGATCGTGGAAGATTTGGCTGAGCAGAAACTAAAGTTTGAGTTGCCAGCATGGTTAAGTCAGATTTCGATGCCCAAGATACCGATTTGGCCAGTTGTTGCATTGATTGTGGCATCTTTAATAACGGTCACTTTTTTCTATAGAAAAACGATTGAACAAGTGGTGTTTAATCGTACTCCGTATAGTCCGCCAACAGAAACACAACTTCAAAAAATATCTATTATTACAAGCAAAGCAAAACAAGAGTACCTGTATGATCATGTACTTTCACAAAAAAAGGCGATCTCGTACCTTAATGAAAGTCTGTTGATTGATCCGAGACATAAAGAGACATTATATCTCAAAGCTCTGGTCGAAGCGCAAATGCTTATTGATGAGGCAGTAGTAAAAAAGACAGTTAAAAATGGTAATGCTTTGGTTGTATTGGATGAGTTTTTTCCTGATAGTGAGCAGTTTTTAATTGCAGAAGCTTATTCACTGCTGGCTTCTGAACAAATAGAAAAAAGTTTGGCTCAGTTTAAAAAATTAAAAAAGATTTACCCAAAAAACATAGACCTAAGCATGGGGTACGCAGAGGCCTTAGTTAGAGAGGATAAGTATGATGAAGCCTATCAAGTCTTAGCATCAATCAATTCAGGCCACAGAAGAGTCCACTTTTTAAAAGCATTTTGTCTCAGTCAGCTTGATACAAAAAGAGCTTATGAGATTTATATGAAATCAATTGATAATATAAGTTCATACCATCCCAAGTTAGAATTTTTAAAACTTAAAATGCAGCATAATAATGAATTGTTGGACAATGAATTGATCAGCAAATTTGAAAATAATTTAAAAAATAATACAGCAAAGTATCCATCGTCATTATTGGCTGCAAGTTATGTTATTTTATCTGAAGTTTTTCTTGAAAACCAAGACATAGAAAAAGCGGTACTATTGTTAAAAAATGCTACAAAAAATTCAACAGATGACAAAACCTTTTTTAAGATGGCGCTTCTACAGAAAAAAATAGGAGATACAAAGGGAGCGATTGCTTCATTTCAAAAAGCCTATGAGCTGTCATCCAATAATGAAAAGTATCTCATTGAATATTTATATGCGCTGAGAAAATCAGGAGAGTATAAAAAAGCGATTAACCTTGCAGATGAAAATAGTGAAAAATATAAACAGTCAGGACACTTTTTATATGAATATGCATTGATTAAAAAAGGTTTACTAAGAACAGATGAAGCACTTGAACACCTAGAACAAGCAAAAGAAATAAGTGATAAAATTGAGTATGATATTGCAATTGCAACGATTTATATGGAAAAAGATGATTATGATCAAGCCTATAAAACAATTGGAAAAATTTTAGAAAAAGATAGTCAAAATGAGTTGGCTCTCATCTATAAGGGCAAAATCTTAACAGCGTATCATGTTTTTGGTTTAGCAGAGAAAAGCTTAACATCAATAAAAAAACCATATGTTAATGCTTATCAAGTTTATCAGGCCTTTGCAGATTATTATTTGGCAACTGATAAGAAGACAGACTTAACCGGTCTAATGCGTGAAGTAGAAAAGACAGACCTCAATGCTTATGAAAAAGATATGTTGTTGAGTAAAGAATTATTGGAAAACAAAAAATATGAAGAAGCCTTAGAGCGTTTAAAAAGCCATCAACTAAAAGATAAAAAAGACATTGAACTGAATGCCTTGCTTGGTCAAATCTATTTTGCAAGCAACAACCCAAAACAGGCTATAGCAGTTTTAGAAGAATCAATGAAAATTAACCGAGGTGATTTTGAAACCTTATTTTTACTAGGAAAAGCTTTGATTGATATTGGACAGTTGGATGCCGGAATAGAAAAATTATTGTTGGCCAGTGAAATTCAAAGTAAAGTACCCAATATCTGGTTTGAGTTACAAAAGGCGCACATTGCCAAGGATAATCAAGAAAAAGTAGCATTTTATTTTAAACAAGCCATAGATAAAAATGCGCAATATTTACCTGCCTATATCAGTATGGCGGATTATTATTTTTCGTCCAACTTGTATAGCAAAGCTAAACCTCTTTATACGAAAGTTATACAAATAGAACCAAAAGCAGAGCAGGCATATTATAACTTAGCAGTTATTGAAAAGTTTAATCGCAATACAGATAAAGCTAAAAGCTACTTTAAGAAAGCAATTCAGTTGAATAGAAAAAATAGTCAAGCCTATATTGCACTGGGTATTTTAGAGGAAGAAGGCAGAAATGTTTCTGTTGCACAAAGACTATTTGAAAAAGCAAAGCAAGTAGATCCCAATAATCCAGAGCCTTACTATTTATTAGGTCTATCGTATAGACAATCAGGACGTTATCAAAGAGCAATACAACATTTTCAAAAATATTTGGATTTAAATCCCAATGCTAAGGATAAGCAAGCCATTGAAGATGAGATTACTTTTCTTAGAAAAAATATGAATTAGTTTGACCAATCTTAAAGCAGACGTTTAATACGCCTTATGGCCATAGATCATAAATATTTTATAGATAACCTACAGGCAATTGAGAACTCACTTCAGAAAAGAAACAGTGACTTTGATATTGAGGGTGTAAAACAAAAAGTTGAGCAGCGTAATCAACTGCAACAGCAGCATGATGAAAAAGCTGCAAGTGCAAAAGAAGCTTCGGGTCAAATTGGACAGCTTTTTCAGCAGAAAGCAGATGCAGCAACCATAGAGACAGCAAAAAATAAAGCATCTCAGCTCAAAGAAGAGCTTCAGCAGATTAAAGAACAGTATGAAGCCCTTAATAAAGAGTTGGTGGGCGCTTTGCTGGCTATGCCAAATATCCTTGATGAGAGCGTTCCCCAGGGTCAAAATGAACAGGATAATCACTCCGTGATGACATGGGGTGAGCCTAGACAATTTAGCTTTAATGCACGTGCGCATGAAGATTTGGGTGAGGCTTTGGGTATTTTAAACTTTGAACAAGGTGCAAAAGTTACCGGCTCAAGGTTTACCGTATTGCATGGCTGGGCAGCACAGCTTGAAAGGGCTTTGGTAAACTTTATGCTGGATATGCATCGCAAAGCGGGCTATAGCGAAATCTCTGTACCTTATCTGGCCAATGCCCAAGCCATGACCGGCACCGGTCAATTGCCCAAGTTCAGTGAAGATGCTTTCAGCCTTGTTGATCCACAATATTACCTCATTCCTACAGCAGAAGTTCCCGTCACCAATATTTATGCCCATGATATTTTAGACGCTGAGCAACTGCCTTTATCGTATGTTGCTTACAGTCCCTGTTTTAGAAGAGAAGCGGGTTCATATGGACAAGATACCAAAGGCCTGATTCGTCAACATCAATTCCATAAAGTTGAGTTGATGCGTTTTACCCATCCACAAGAATCTGAAGACTTACATGAAGCATTGACCATGCAAGCTGAGGCTGTTTTACAAGCTTTGGAACTTCCGTATAAAAAAATGCTTCTCTGCGCAGGGGACACGGGTTTTGGAGCAGCAAAAACCTACGATTTAGAGGTTTGGTTGCCCAGTCAAAAAAAATATCGGGAAATCTCATCCTGCTCTAATTTTAAAGATTTTCAGGCCAGACGGGCCAATATTCGCTTTAAGTCCAAAAATGGTGGAAAACCAGAGTTTGTCCATACCCTTAATGGCTCGGGTTTGGCTGTGGGCAGAACCTTATTGGCCCTGCTTGAAAATTATCAGCAAGAAGACGGAAGCATAGAATTACCAAAAATTCTTTCCCCTTACATGCAAGATATGTTAAAGATACAACTTCAAAAATAAGGGGCATCTAAGCTCTTAATTTTTAAGCGGAGGATTGGCCGAGTGGTTGAAGGCACCGGTCTTGAAAACCGGCAAACGGGCAACTGTTTCGGGGGTTCGAATCCCTCATCCTCCGCCATAAAAATTTGATCCCTTTAGGGATGAAATTTTTATGTTGAGTTGTTTGAGATTTGAACGCATATCCCGGGTTAGGAGGAACAAAAAGCACTGCTTTTTGTGACGGAATGCTGGGAGGTTTGCCGAAGAGGCAAACCGAGACAGTGCGAAAATCCCTCATCCTCCGCCACTTTTTCACCTCAAAATTGTAGTAAGGGTAAGTTCGGTTGTTCTTAGTAGATTGTGCTTGGATTCGAACCCAGCTCCCTCTGGTCGCGGTTCGTCTATTTTTTGTGTGGGCTCCGCCCACATGGCTCATCCTCCATTGTTGCCAAATGATAGTAGTGATTGTTATACTGTAATGCTATCCAAGATAAAGAGTTAGCTGAGGTGCCAGGCATATTTTGTAACCAGCGTTCGCCTATAATGAGCTTGAATGCAGTTATCAGATACTAAAACTTAATCGTTGACAGAAACAACGCATGGGTTATTGAAAGCGGATGAATGTTAAGATTAAGAAATTAACCAATGAAGCTGTGATCCCTGCTTATGCCAAAGAAGGTGATGCCGGGATGGATTTAACTTGTGTGTCTGTTGATCAAACAGAGATGTTTGTTGAGTACGGTACGGGTTTGGCCTTGGAAATACCTACCGGCTACTGTGGTCTTTTGTTTCCCCGCAGCAGTGTTTCTAAAACGGGTCAATCTTTATGCAACTCTATTGGATTGGTGGACTCCGGTTATAGAGGTGAGCTGCGTTTACGCTACTATGCACGCAACACAGATATAACGTATAAACTAGGGGATAAAGTAGGGCAATTGTTGATTATGCCTTACCCATCAATCCAATTTGAAGAGGTCTCTGAATTAAGCAGTTCTGAACGTGCTCAAGGGGGCTTTGGTAGCACGGGTAACTAACATGAATAATGGAAAAGAACATTTTGTTGCTTTGGACACATTGGATACAGATATTCAATGTGAGTTACGCTACCATAGCACGGACAATTTCACCGGTGAAAAAGTGCCTGGCTATGAAGCCTCGCGCTGTTTTTTAAGTAAAGCTGCAGCGCAAGCTCTATTAAAAGTTGAAAAAGACTTAAAAAAACAGGGGCTGGGTTTAAAAATTTTTGATGCCTATAGACCACAAACTGCGGTCAATCACTTTATTGCCTGGTCAAAACAAGATGATAAAAATGATATGAAGCAACGCTTCTACCCTAAGCTTGAAAAAAAAGATCTTTTTAATGGTTATCTTTCCTGCAAGTCTGGACATAGCCGTGGGAGCAGTGTGGATTTGACTTTAATCAACAGTCAAGGCCAAGAATTGGACATGGGCACAGAGTTTGATTATCTCGATGAGCAATCACACACGCATAACCCTAACATATCTGAACAAGCGCAAAACAATCGTTTGATTTTAAAGCAAGCCATGGAAAAACACGGTTTTGAAAATTATCACCGAGAATGGTGGCACTTTTCTTTAGTTGATGAGCCGCATCCAGATACCTATTTTGACTTTGTCATTAAGTGATTGTAACTTTACTTAAGGAAATTGAATGCTGACGGTGATTTCACCGTTTTCATTGCTTTGGCAGCTGTAGCCTTCAAAACGCTGGCTCTGCTCTAGACATTCGCAGCTGTAACTTTCTACACAGAGTTCAGGCAAGCCTTGACAGCTGTAGTTTGTGGGAGAAGGATTGGCGCCGCCGGTTGTGGCTTCGCAAACCGGAAGAAACACGTTGCATGTGGCTGACCCTCCGCAATCAAAACTAAGGTTGCTTGGTACCGGAACTTGCAAAAAACCGTCGTCTCCCGAGCAGTGAATCAGGGTAATCAAACAAAGAGCAAATAACAAGTGCGTTATTAATCTACTATTCATCATGATCAACTATAGCAAAGCTTTACAATAGGTCAAAGCTTGACCTTATATAAATTATATTTGCCAAAACGAAGGGTAAGGGCTCTGAAACGTCATGTTTTCTGATTTATCAGGAACGGGCACGGTAATTTGCCAGGCATGCAAGTGCATAGGAGGCGAGGGCTCTGTACTCTCTATCAAACTTAAATAAAAATCATCACCTAAATCGTAAATAGGGTCTCCAACAATAGGACAACCCAAGTGTGCCATATGCACGCGCAATTGGTGACGACGTCCGGTTTTTGGGTAAAGTTTGACATAGCTGTACGGGGCATCAGTTTTAACAGTTTCAAAATGGGTTACAGCATTTTGCCCTTCTTGAGCCACTTTGCGTTTGATTTTTACCGTACTTTCTAGATCATCAGCCAAAAAATTATCTAAAGTTCCTTTATCTTGTTCAAGAAGACCCTTAAGTTGAGCAAGATAGATTTTTTCTAGACGGGCAGTGGAAAAAACTTTGCCATAAAAGCGTGCGGTTTCAATGTTTTTAGCTAAAATAACTGCACCAGAAGTTAGGCGATCTAGGCGGTGGACTGGTCGTATTTCTGGATCATCTAGTTGCTTTTTAAAAAAATCAACCAGGTTATCTTGTCCAGGTTTGCCGGCAGGATGCACCAACATGCCAGAAGGCTTATCGACAACCAAAATATTTTGGTCTTGATAAAGGGTATCGACATGATTGAATGTGTGTATGTAACTCATGAGTAAATTATCATTTCAGCTTGCAAGTTGTTAATGCACAGCTTATAAGGGCTATAGATCATGGATGCAACAAAAAAAATAACAGTTTTTTCTTACCGGCGCTGTCCTTTTGCTATGCGGGTGCGTATGACGCTGCATGAAAAAGGGATTGCTTTTGAGACACGAGAAGAAAAATGGGGCGCCTTTTCTCAAGAGTTAAAAGAAAAACATCCAGAAGCCAAAGTACCGGTTTTGGTGCATGGGGACACGGTTATTTATGAGTCTGCTATTATTACCGAATACATTGAAGATGCTTTTCCCAAGCATGCTTTGTTAAGTCAAGATCCCAGCCAGAGGGCCCAGATGCGCCTTTGGACTTATTGGTGTAATCATGTGTTTAAGCCGCATGTAGATCATTACAAGTACGGAACAGCCAGGTCAAAAGCAGAAGATGTTGAACAAGCACCAGAAAATCTAAAAAAAGACCTGCATAAACTTGAAGCAACGCTAAGTCAGCAGCATTACCTACTGGGAGATAAATTAAGTTTAGCGGATATTCATGTATTTCCATTTTTAAGGCAGCTTAATAAAGTTACCCCCAGATTAAGTTACTTGGATGATTGCCCAGCTACGTTAAAGTGGTTAGAAAAACTATTGGCACGTCCAGCATTTGAAAAAACCATGGAGAAAAAAAATGCTTAAATACATGCACAACATGAAAGAAAGAGAAGAGCTTGAACAATCTCTTGCAGCAGAAAATTTTGCGCGTATTCCAGCTTCTTTTTACAAGTATGGAAAAATAGAGAATCCACAAGACTTCCGCAATGATTTGTATAAATTCTGGTATCCCATGCGTGTTTTTGGCAGGGTTTATGTTTCTAAAGAAGGTATTAATGCGCAAGTGAGCGTGCCAGAGTTTTTATGGAATGAGTTTGTAGAAACAGTTCACTACTTTCCTCTTCTTAAAAAAACCATGGTGAATCGTTCGAGAGATCAAGGCAATGATGCTTTTTTAAAACTGGATATTAAATTGCGTGAGAAAATTGTAGCAGACGGAATCAAGGGTAATTTATTTGATGAAGTGACTCCAGGCGAGCATTTATCGCCAAAAGATTTTCATGAAAAATTAGAGCGTGGTGATGTTGTTCTTATTGATACGCGCAATGACTATGAGTGTGAAACTGGCCATTTTGAAGGGGCTTATTGCCCAGAATCCAAAACCTTCAGTCAGGTTTTACCGGAAATTAAGACCAAGTTTGCCAAAGATAAAGATAAAACTGTTTTGATGTACTGCACTGGTGGCATTCGCTGTGAAAAAGCCAGTGCTTATATGAAAAAAGAAGGCTTTAATCACGTCTATCAACTTAAAGGTGGGATCATCAATTACCTTAATACGGTCGAGCGTGAAGGTAAAGATTCTAAGTTTAAAGGTAGTCTATTTGTGTTTGATGGCAGAATGGCTGAACCAACTGTAAATGAAGTTTTAAGTCACTGTCATCAATGTGATGCAGCTTATGATGTTCATAGCGATTGTGCTAATGTTAAATGTCACAGCTTGATGATTCAATGTCCGAGTTGCGCAGAAAAATTTTCTGGGTGCTGCAGTGAACAATGTCAAAATATTATTTTAGGAGAAAAAGTTCATGTTTGATCAAAACGCATTTATTGATTTTATGTTAAAACATAAAGTGGTGGGGACTTTTGATGAAGCCATACAACTCAATTCAGGGCGCTACTCCAATTGGTATGTCAACTGGAGAGATATTGCTGCTGATGCCTATGCATTAGATTTGCTTTGCGATCAAGTCTTGGCTTTTTGCCAAAGCCAGGATTTGCAAGTGGATACATATTATGGCGTTCCAGAGGGAGCGAGTAAACTTGGTTTTTTATGTCAGTACAAATATGCTAAGCAATCCAGCAACTTTGCTCCAGGGTCGCATGTCTTATCTATGGGCAGAGGAAAAGTAAAAGCGCATGGAAGTCCTAAGGATCAATTTTTCTTAGGTGTTCCTAAAGGACGCACCCTGGTCATTGAAGATGTGACTACAACTGGCATGTCTTTGGTTCTCGCCATAAAAAAACTAAAAGAAGCGCAAGTCGATGTTATTGGAGCCATTGCCTTAACCAATAGAATGGATGATCCTAATATAGATGTTGAAAAAGAATTGGCCACATTAAATGTCCCTTATCTGTGTTTAAGTACAGGGAAAAGCATAGCTCAAAACATGTTGCATAGACATAAAGAGGGTCAATTAGACCTTTCTAAAGCTAGTCTTCAAGAGTTTGAGACTCTTGCTCAAAGCAATTAGTATCACTGTAGATAAATAATTATTTAAAATAAGTCCCTGTTTTTGTTGCGTGCGACAAAAAGGCGCTTGTGTATCAGTGATGCGGTATAATACGTTGCATTAAAATTAATTTTAAGGTTTTTTCTAGGGGGAAATATGAAAAATCTAAACTTAATGCACCTTATTGCATTAATTATGTTTGCAATTACGCTTAATGTTTATGGGCAAGAACCTGATTTTAAACAGGTAGATGCAGATGTAGAAACATATCATGTCGGTTTAGAATATAACGTGAGTTACTTAAAGACGGCACAGCAAAACTATGTTTTTGCTGTAAGATGTTCAAATGAAACTGAAAAGTGTTCTCTGCACTTTAAAATTACTGATAACAAGGGCCAACTGTTATTTGATATCTTGTTTGCCGATCAAAACGAACCCATGCTTAACAGCTTAGACTTGTTCAGCGACCAGACGGGGCACCGCTTGGAAGAGGTTTTACCAGAAATCAGCAGTTGTAAGGAGTTGGACACTTTATTTGCCAGTATGTACAATTCATACTTACGCTTTTCTGAAGATATTAAATTTGATGAAGCCAGCAATAGCTATGAAGGCTTTGAATATCATCATGCCACACCTTTGGTTTTTTTAACAAAATCAGTGTTACAATTGTCATTGCGACTTAAAGAAAAAGCTGATGGATCCATAGATGATTGTCAAAGAGAACATCAATTGGGAGATGTGCCGGTTTTATTTTGGAATATGGAAATGTGCCCCATAGCAAAAATCAGTAATGCTTTAGCGACTTTAAGAGGAGCTTCATCACTTTTAGGCATAGAATATCAAATGGCATGCGCAAAAAACTACAACGGTACATCAACCAGTAGGCCTATGTTAATGGGAGATGATGGAAGAGAAGTTTACCCAGCATCATCATCTGGTGGATGCGGAGGCTATAGTATAGGCCATAAGTTACGTCAATACGCAAACTTATACGAAAGCGCCCAAAAACAGTACCAAGAGGCTTGGTATTCAAAGTAAAAGCAGGGTTGACGTAAAGTAAACGATTATGCTTTTTTAGCCCAGGTGCTGCACCATCCCTTAGCTGGAACATAACCATCAGGTAAAAGTGTGCATTTACCGTAAGTTTTACCTGCCTCAGGTGTGTAGAAACTGCAGTTTGAGCACAATTGATCTTTGCTCTCTACATCTCCACGCTTAATTCTAAGAGCTGGGTCTGCATTTTTGGCATCTTCAACATACTTTAGGTTGACTGCCATTTTACTTTGCGGGTCTACATATTGGACAGAATCTTTAGGTGCTCCTGAGGGAACAGCTTCTGTGGCTTTTGCCTCAGGCGTTGCTTCTGTATTTGAGGTGTTTTTTTGTGGTTCAGTTGTTTGTTTAGGAAGCTCTTTTTTTTCAGAACTCGTACACGCACTTAAAAAAAATGCACCAAAACTTGCAAAAAAACTTTTTTCTATAAAATCACGTCTATTCATAATGTTTGCCTATATAACTCAAAATAGAGCATTTGATAATATATTTTACTGGATTAGATGCTTTTTAAGAGACAGCTCCTCTGGCCCAAATAGGGTTTTAAGCATAAATATCTAAGAGTGAAATGGGAGGGGTTTTTTTACAGTGTTGTAAAATAATTTGAGCTCTTTTAGCCAGAGGCATTTTTTTCACTTGAGTCAGTGGATAGTGTGCGTCTAAATAAAGTTGCTGAATGTGTTCACCAATGGTTTTGGCTTGCTCAAAGTTTTCAATTCTTGCATAATCTTGCTGAAAGTTAAGGGATTGTAAAAAGAAAATATGTTGGTATCTAAACTTGGATGCAGAATTGATATCATCAATGGGTAAACCATAAGCAGCACAGTCTAAAAGACCACGCTCAATAAAAACAAACTCTTTGGGGTCAAGTTGACTTTCTATATGTGTCTGAAATTTAACAATATCGCGTTCAAATTCAACTTGATCTTCACGTAAAGTTTGAGTGCTCAAACTTTGACTGTTTCCAATATCAATAAGACCTCTAGCAACTTCTGGGATAACCTTAAAACCCATTAAACGTAAGTAGTTCCCTAAGCTTGTTATCCCGGAGCTAGGAGCACCGGTAATGATATGCCAGTTGGTCTCAATCACAGTAGAGTTTTCTTATCTGAATCAGGGTTTAAATAAAAATATTTAAGGTAAAAACAAAATTTTACTGTAAAAAAAGAGTGCTTTTATAGAGTTTTTTTCTTTTTGTTAGATAGATATAGAGATGCTTCTGTAAAGTTTATGAGTTCAAAGTTGCGACCTTAAATTTTGTCTTTTGAAATTTTGAAAAATCAGATAGATAAGCTGCATGCAATGTAGAACATGGGTTTGTGAAGCGATTAAAACAATTGAGCAAGACTTTCAACGCTCAGCAGACACGCATTTATTTAAATTGAGTATTCCTAAATTAGAAAATATCCACTTATACTTTAAGGATGAGTCGATTCACCCTACCGGGAGCCTAAAACACAGATTAGCACGGTCTTTATTTTTACATGGCATATGCAATGGCAAAATTACTGCAAATACTACTGTTGTAGAGGCCTCTTCAGGAAGCACCGCGGTATCAGAAGCTTACTTTGCTCGTTTACTCAATTTAAAATTTATTGCGGTGATGCCCAAAAGCACCTCGGTAGAAAAAATTGAACAAATCAAGTTCTATGGTGGAGAATGTTTTATGGTGGATGATCACCGGGAGATTTATACCCAAGCGGAGCAATTGGCGCAAAAACTGAATGGCCATTATATGGATCAATTTACCTATGCCGAACAGGCTACCGATTGGCGAGGCAACAATAACATTGCAGACTCTATTTTTGAACAAATGGAAAAAGAAGATTTTCCTGAACCTACCTGGGTGGTTGTAGGCGCCGGAACGGGCGGAACATCAGCAACCATAGGCCGTTATATTCGTTATCTGTCAAAAACAACCAAGCTGTGTGTGGTAGATCCGGAAAACAGTGTGTTTTATGATTATTATAAAACCGCAGACAAATCACTGTGTTCTGAACATGCTTCGGGGATTGAGGGCATTGGCCGGCCAAGAGTAGAACCCTCATTTATTGCCAGCGTTATTGATGAGATGATTAGAGTGCCCAATGCAGCTTCAATTGCCGGGATTCATTTTTTAGAAAAGTTACTGGGCAAAAAGTATGGTGGATCAACGGGAACCAACCTTTTTGGCATGATTCACTTGGCCCATCAAATGTATAAAAATAAACAACAAGGCTCTATTGTAGGTCTGATGTGTGACAATGGCGATCGGTATTTACAAACCTACTACAACCCAACTTGGCTTAAACTCAAGGGTTATGATATTAATCAATGGTACAAGGCCTATGAAAATTTTTATCATAAATTAACCTGGTTAAAATAAAGATGGTTAATATTAAAAAACTCAAGTCTTATGAAAAACAGTTTTTTATGTGTTACCCTGGCGGTTTTGAAAACCCAGAAATGCAAGAAATTGCTAAAAAACATAAAATGCCAAAAACCATCGATTATGTGCAAACAGCATTCACTAAAAAAAGTTTTGATGATGTAGACCTATTGATGAGCAATTTTGCTAAGCTTGTTGGGAAATCCAGTATGGTTTCGGTTTTTGAAAAAGCAAAATTAAGAGACCATTTAAAAAGCATATACCAGGAAGATAAACAAAATTTATGTCAAGGCTTGTATGAACTCATCCATGGTAAGATGCAATTGGGTTTTGAAATCATTGTAGACCAACTGGTTAAAGCCAAGCTTGCCAAATGGACAATTATAACGGTTTTGCCCGTGTATTATAAACCCAAAAAAGAATACTTTATCAAGCCAACAACGGTGAAAAAAATTATACAGAATTTTGACTTAGATCTGATTTATAAGCCTTTGCCCAATTGGGCATTTTATAAAGCCATGCGCGGTGAGTTAGATCAAATGAAAAAAAACGTTGATCCAAGGCTGGCACCCAGCAATGCCGCCTTTACGGGTTTTTTAATGATGACCATGGAATAAACTTATGGTTCTTAGAGCGTTTCACCCAAGCCATATTTTTTTGCGGCTTGTTGGTAGTAATGTTTTGCATCGGGCAAAAGTCTTTTGATTGTGTTTATTCGTGTTATCCCGGCTGGGTGCGTTGACAAAAATTCAGGAGGAGCTTGTCCACCAGCTTGAGAGAACCTCTGCCAAAAGCGAAGCGCTTCTTCTGGGTTATAGCCAGCTTTGGCCATGTACTTTAAACCAACAACATCTGCTTCAGTTTCACTTTCCCGGCTGTGCGGCAGTGCAAAAGCAACATTTGATCCAGCACCAAAGATAGCCATGATTTGATCATGGGCTTGTGGGTTATTAAACAGGCCTGAGGTTGCTCCACTGAGGAGACCCAAGCCAAGCTGTTGTTTCATCTGCTGAGAAATACGTTGGCCAGAATGTCTTAACACCGCATGCGCAACCTCATGCCCCATGACGGTAGCCATGCCGGCTTCATTTTTGAGATAAGGAAAAATACCGGTGTAAAAAGCCACTTTACCGCCGGGCATACACCAGGCATTGATTTGTTCTGATTCAATAATTTTAAATTCCCAGTTAAAATTAGGCTGAGAGGCTTCTTGGGCAATGTTGTAACCCACGCGTTTTAAAATAGTATTGAGCCTTGGGTTTTTATTGATTTTTTCTTTTTGCATGACTTCAGCATAGGCTTGTTCACCCATTTTCTTTTCTTCAGCGGGTGTGGTGAGCATTAAGGTTTTTTCACCCGTTTCTGGAATCTCAACGCAGGAAGTGACAAAAAAACTAAAAATTAAAAAAAGAATGGTTTTCTGGATAGGTAACTTTTTGTACATGAAGCTTAATTAGCAAAAAAAAACAATCTGGTCATGTTTTGTGTTGATGAGCGGAATATAAAAAATAGAACTAAATGTTGAATGTAAATAACTAATATATAAATTTACTAAGCATTTCTTGCTGAGAATCAATAATGAATGTTTATTTCAATAAATATTTTTATTGCAGTGCAGTGTTTTTTTTTGTATATGCAAATAAAATCTACTCAGGGGAAATTATCGATGAAAAAATACACACTTCACTTACTCTTCACTTTAATTTTATGTTTTTTTGTTTCGGATGCATTTGCTGGTCTTAGAGTCAAGTGTGACTACAATGTCGTAACAGGTGACTTGCAATCCCATATATTTGGTGGAGGTCCTGGGCAGTCTTTTTTCATGTCGTATATGAACGACCAAAGGTATGATAGCTATTATTTTCCAAGTTTTCCTTCCCATTATGCAAATAAGAACATTGCTTGTAAAGCAATCTGTAAAGCTTTTGGGGTGTATAGATCAATAGAAATGAGCCGGTTAACTGGTCAACACTTTGTTTTCTCAGGTGAGGTGACATCGTGTGAAGATTGCAATGATGGGGATACTCCATCTAGAAGCCTCATAGTAGACAAAGAGACAAGCTCTTTTCAGAGACCGGCTGAATTTTACGACTGGGAGAGCATAGAAAAATATCTGAACTACAATACAGCTCCTTATTTTATAGGTTTAGCGGCAGCAATACATTTAAACTTAAAAGAGGCTTTAAGATTAGACTTGATAGAGATTGACGCAAAACAGTCTCTCATTGTAACCGGCGTTGGTGCGGGTACTTTAGCAGTTTTATCTGCCAGAAGTGGTCTAAGATCTCTATTGTTTTCATCAATATCAAAATCAAAAGGATTTTTACCTGGAGTTGCTTTGACCTTATTAACGGCGCCATTACAAGGAAGTTCTCATCCCATGAATCATGTAAGGGAAAAGCCATGGATATTTCCTGATTTATCTTTGGATCAACAAAGGTCCATCATTGAAAGCCATCCTGATGTTGCTAAAATAGTAACAACATTTAATGAAGACCTTAAAAATATGATTTCCACATATAAAGCGGAAAGACAGTTAAATTGTTCTCTTTTAGGTGTTGATGAGGGTAACCTTGAACTTATCAAGGCAACAATATGTCCTGAAGATGCTGAAGAATATGAACTAGAAATTAGATATTAACATCTCTTAAAAGCAGTCGTATAAAAATTATGCGACACTATATTAAAATCTAAATTGATTTTAAAATGCCGGAATCTTTATTGAAAGTTCCGGTTTTTTTTATCAACACTTAATAGAGTGTACACATTTTTACAATTTAGCATTAAGATTTAGGTGTGTTTTTAATGGACAACTTCTTTGGGTTCAACTGAAAGCTTAAGACCAATTGAACCAAGCAAGATGTGCAAGGTTTTAATTTTTGGGTTGTCTGTTTTTGAAAGGCTTTTATACAAATTTTCTCTGCTAAGAGATGTTTTGTTGTTACTCTCAACATTATAAAACTATGCCCATCGTACAATCCTCCCCGCTATACGCTTCTCTGACCGCATGACCTATATTTTCAAGATAATTGCTGTGCGTGACTTTGATGGGGCTAAAGTTTATAGTGAAAGTTATCATATCTCCATATTTCGTTTTAAAGGATTACTCCCCTGGAACCTGCTCCATCAGTAAGAACTCACCGTCCGTGCAATTTTCCAACGTAGTGATTATAGTTCTCAGATAAAATATATTACCAATTACAAGCGGCTATAAGTAGAGTATTTAAAACAGAAAAAGGCCCATAGTAAGTGAATGTACTATAGGCCTTCATTTAATTTTTCGATTTTAATTATCGAAGAAATTTCTAATTATTGCAAAACTGATTTGCTATAAGGTTAAGCGAAGCTTTTACCTTGTTAAAAGAGTATAGCGCTCCCGCGTCAGTATCTTCTAAAGATTCTAATCTCGCTATTTCTTCTGTTATTAGAGGGTTGTCTTGATCAGTAGTATTTGAATTCAAAACTTTTAACTCGCTTGGGATAATATTCTTGGATTGGCGTCTAATGAATTCATCCCTAGCTTCACTGCTAGCATATTTATTAATAGACATATCTAATATATCTACGTTCCCGACAAAGCTTGCTTTATCAGCCCATTCAAGGCTAGCGCCAAGAAAAATCCCTGCAATTCCTACGGCTCTCCAGATTTTTGTTGCACTTATTTGATTTTTTGCTGCCGTATATTCTTGCATTGGCTTGTTTCCATAGACTGGTACATCTGAATCTTGTATCACTTGGTGAAAAATTTCATATGCTGGATTAGCTTGAACTTTAGCTTGAACTTGAGAGCTAGCACTTCTAACAATACGGTGATTGTGATAAGCGGTAATTGCGCCAGCTACTACTAAACCAGTTCCTATATAATAAGTATGACTTGTGCAATCTAATGCTCGATCTAATTCATTTCTTGCTTCCAGAAATGCAATGCTCATTTCATTAATATTCTGTGAAAAAGACAATGTGGTAAAACACGTCATTAGAAAAGCTATACAAAAATTTAATTTTTTCATCGTTTCCCTCTACTTGGTTAAATTTTTATGTGTCGCAATTACTGCGATGCAAAACATTTGTCAATGTTTTTATTGTAATAATTACCGCGTTGTGTTATTAAGCTGTTTGAGGAAATGAATGGTGAAAAAACATTTTATCTTGTTGATATTTTTATTATCTTTTTTTGGGCCGCTTCTTTATGCTCAATCCGAAGAACAATTTGATTGGGACAAAACCTTTGAATCTATTCTGGCAGTGAGTTCAAATTCAACGCTGCCTGATGGAATTTTTCCATATAATTGGGACCATGATTCTACATATTTGCACAGGCAAGCTTCTTATATTACGCCAGATGTAGCTCACCGTTACGGTGCTTGTACATCAAAAATGATCGATGGAAATAGAGTTTTTTTTCGGGATAATGCTTTTAACGAAACAGAAGTTGTTGATGGTGTTGTTGTTGAAACAGATTCTAACGGATTGAAGTGTAGAAGGTTTTTAGGTGACGCTTATTTGGAATTTTCGGACAGTACCGACCTAATTTTCGATTTGCCTCTAACTCAAAGTCTTGCAGTGGTTGTTACAAAACATGCGATTATTTTTATACCTGTCGGTGGAATATCATTAGCTGCTGGTAAGATTATATCAATAGCCGGAGTTTATTTTGTTAAAATAGGTTCTAAAATTTTAAGGTATGCAGGCGTTACTCAAAAGGTACAGTGGGTAAGCAATGGGCTACCTTCGGTTTTTGCTTTTGTAGGGGGTATAGCTACTGCGATACCGGTATTTATCATGGTAGAAGACGAATATCAGGAGAGCGTTAATGCTCATATGGAAAATAATAGTTATGAACAAAATTACACGCTCAGTGAATTGCTTAATCCTGATTTTTATTTGAATGGAGGAGAGTACTTCTCAAGAGAAGTCTTAGCTGGTGTTGCAGCGAAACGAATATTTTTAGATGATGTTTCTATCAAAGCCTACCTTAGAAAATTGGATGGATACTTTGGCAATAAAAACCTAGTTCCTTCAAGTATCAACATTCAATATAGATTAATTAATTATCCAGAGAATGAGTTATCGAATAGATATATTTCCAATGAAACAACTAGCTTTACAGATTTCGCTCCCTATGAGCATTATATCGTAGAAACATATATAGATTCTATACCAGTTTGGTTGCGCTGGTCACCATTGACCTGGGGGGTTAGGGCTAGGGAGTATGGAATGGAAAATAAAGTAGATAAGCCTTTCTTATATGAGCAACTAAAGCGGACACGACCAAGTGTTACAGTAAACCATTGAGTTTTCTATATGGAGTGCAACTTAAAAACCAGATAGAACTGATTAGTCCAAAAATTGTCTATCCCCCATTTTTCGCAAGAAAGAAATAACCAGTTCTTAGCCAGAAAGTAGCCTAGTTGTGTGATGCTGTATGTTTTTGTTGACGCTTCTTACGGAGTGATTCAGCTAAGTTACATAAACCTTTAAGTTATTATTTGAGCTACTTATGGCTTTTTCGTTTCAACTTTCAAAATCAAATGGCGGAGAGAGGGCCATGCTCGCGTAGCGAGCCAAATAGACAAACAAACCGCGCCAAAGGCGCGAGCTTCGAATCCCTCTAAAAAGATTGAAGCGCGTAGCTAAGTAATTTGATTGAATATTGAATAGGGTTAGTGAAAAAAATGGCGGTGTATTGACCCCCTTTGGGGTTCGAATCCTCTACACCTACCATTGAGTTGCAACAATAATCGTCCTGAAAGATAACAAAATCAAGGTTTTTGTTGCTACGGTACTGACGGTTCGCACCTTTAATACTGGGTAGCATTAACCCTTTAATGCAAGCTGATACGGTACCATACCGCAGGTTCGAATCCCGTTTGCCTTCATTGGAAACAACTATTACTTAAAATAACCTCGTGTTCGGTTAGCAAAAGCGACCAATGATAACATCATAGGCACTTCTACCAGTACGCCAACCACTGTGGCAAGAGCTGCGCCGGAGTTCAGGCCAAACAGACTGATGGCAACCGCGACGGCGAGTTCAAAGAAATTCGATGTGCCGATCAGCGCAGCAGGTGCAGCAGTGCTGAATGGCACGCGCCACAAATACGCCCATCCATATGCGATGGCAAAAATGCCGTATCCTTGTATCAACAAAGGTACAGCGATCAACGCAATGACCAGAGGTTTGTCGATAATCGTTTCCGCTTGAAAACCGAAGAGCAAGACGACTGTAGCTAATAACCCCATAATCGAGAACGGCTTGATCTGCGCGGTAAATTTATCAATGCGTTCGTGGTTACCCGAACCATCGAACTTCTTGCGTGTCACATAGCCAGCTGTCAATGGGATCAGCACATAAAGCGCAACTGAGAGCAGTAGCGTTTCCCAAGGCACGATAATATCCGTCACACCCAGCAGCAGCGCCACCAGCGGCGCAAAGGCAAAAATCATAATGATGTCGTTAATAGACACCTGCACCAGCGTGTAATTGGCATCACCCTTTACAAGCTGACTCCATACAAACACCATCGCTGTACAAGGTGCAACACCAAGCAGGATCATCCCCGCAATATATTCCTTGGCATCTTGTGGATCGATTAGCCCGGCAAAGATATATTCGAAGAATAGAATGCCAAGCGCTGCCATAGTGAAGGGTTTAATCAGCCAGTTCACAACCAGCGTAATGCACAGTCCCTTAGGCTTCTTGCCCACATCTTTGATGCTGGCAAAATCGACATTCACCATCATCGGGTAAATCATCACCCAGATAAACACAGCAACGACCATATTGACGCTGGCATATTCAAGGGATGCGATGGTTTGGAATGCGCTTGGCACAAGTAAACCAAGTCCAACCCCAGCGGCGATACATAAGCCAACCCAAACGGAAAGATAGCGTTCGAAGATACCCATAGGAGATGGTTCTGTACTCATAGTAATTCACTTTCTATTCTTGCCTTTAGTTTGTCGTAAGCCTCGTCAAATGCGGCGTTTATTTCTTCTTCGTTACCAGTTACTGCAGCAGGATCAGGCGTACTCCAATGCAACTTTTCGTGCTTGCCCAGAAATACTGGGCAGCTCTCGGCGGCAGCGGCATCACAAACCGTAATCACCAGATCAAAATTTGTACCTTCAAATTCATCCCATGATTTGCTACGCGGACTTCCCACTTCAATTCCATGGCGCTTGAGCGTTTCTATGGATTTAGGGTGCACATAACCTGCGGGCTTGCTACCGGCACTTACGGCTTTATATTGTCCTGCGCCAAGGCTATTGATTAACGCTTCGGCCATGACCGAACGGCATGAATTACCAGTGCAGAGGAAAAGGACGTTTTTCATTTAGCAACATCCGCTCTTTGCTGAACAACATGAGTCCTGAACTTGATCTTCTTTTTCAGGAATGCCACACGCATCTTTGGCTAAGCAGTCTGTTTGTTTATTCACCAGAATAAAATCAGTGCCATCAAACATGAGACCAAATTTGCCGATAGTAGATTGCTGATATTCTACTTCAATGTCGAGATCATCGGCATCGCCAATCACTTTTTTAGAGATATCAAGAATGCTTAGGAACTTTTGTGGGGCAATACGGTGGTCATAGTCACCAGCTTCCCATAGCTGAAAGTTCACAACCGTTTCTTTACGCTCCACACCACCGCAATCAATAAAAAGCTTAGTAACAAGACCAACTTCGGTCACATGAAAATGCTGCGGCACATAGCTGCCATCGGGTAATTTGAAACTAACGGCTGACAATTCGGATAATACTTTTTTAACGTCTGATAATTTCATGATGATTTCCTTTTCTAACAACAGGTTTTCTCTTTGATTTCAATGCGGCAAGTCATATCGCTTTCTTTACAGCAATTATCGGTTAGGTATTGAATGGTCCCTACCAAGACATCGTAATTTGCACGATAGATGGTTGCCCGGCCCTGCTTTTCGTTTTCGACCAAACCTGACTGGCGCAACTTATCCAAATGAAATGACAATGTTGCATGGGGTAGTCCAAGCTTGTTTCCAATTGCACCCATCATGATGCCATCAGGCCCTTTCTCCACCAGCAAGCGAAAAATATCCAAACGGCTTTCCTGAGCCAGCGCATCTAATGTATTTATAACATTCAATTTATCCATATAACTAGATATATGGATATTTGAAGTGTGAGTCAATGAAAAGTATAATTGCCGTAGAAAATGCGATTAATTAAGGGTGTTATTCACCGCATAGCAACTGAATAACTATTTTGTAGAGGTCAGCAATATGCTCATGCAAATGCTTGAGTATACTCATCCAGCCAGCAAAATGTATTGACTAATTTCATCTGCTTAAAGTGTTGCAGGGGGATTTCCAGCAGCTTGGGGTTGGAAATAACCAGCGCATCAAACTGGCTGTCTGTTAGCGGCACGTTAATCAAGAACAGAACAGCACGCTCTGCAATCTGAGCATCTTGGCGCAGTAATTCCTCAGCCTTTGTTTCATCGATGTCTGCTGCAAAGTCCTCGTCGTTTCTGACAACTTGACCGTAACCGATTGTGGGATAACCCGCCGGACAAAAATAAACAGTCCAATTCATTTCCTGTGATAGGTTTCACTTTTCAGTGTTCTTATAACTTTGAGATTTTTGCTTCCATATTCAAAAACGCCATGGTTTTGTTCATGCTTGAGGTCTTTCTGCGCATGATTATCAGCGTAAAGACTTCAAAGCCATATTGCTTGAACGAATCGCGCCTTAGGCGCGAGGTTCGAATCCGTCTCTAGAAAGGTTTGAGGCTTAGGGATTAGTCGTTAAAGGCCATTGAAACGGAACGTCCATGTTTCAATGGCGGAGAGAGGGGGATTCGAACCCCCGAAACGGAGGTTCTCTCCGTTTACTCGCTTTCCAAGCGAGCTCCTTCGGCCACTCGGACACCTCTCCAATTTTTTGCTTGAGCTATATACAACAGTCAGTAAATTTGAGCAAGTTCCCTGATTGGAAGTCTAAAGAGATGGGGGTGAAAATAGTATATACATAAATAAATTATTTGCATCCAGTCCTTAACTATGTAATTCGATACATAGAGTGAGGGAAAACTATCTATTAAAACAAAATATTTTTAAATCAATACTGTACTTTGGTTTGTTATTTTCATTTATAGCTTTGGCTCAAGCACCTGCTATCCATAGTATGGCGAGAATGCATCATAAGAAAAATCTTGTTCGATCATTTTTAGATGGTAGCTTAAAGGGTTGGCGACAACATTGTGATATTGACGTTATCAAGGACAATAACACACATATAAAAGCAATGGCTGATAAATATGGCGTTCTTGCAGATTCTGGACGTTATATTTTATGCTACGAATACTATGATGATGAAATTAAAGATTTTGCGCAAGACTGGTTAGCTGAGCATAGGTTGCTACCCCTTGGAATAAAAGGCTTTTTTCCTAATCTCGATAAAAAAAATGTCGGTCCAGATGCTTTTATACATACGCCACTTTTTGTTGCTCAAGATAAGTACGATCGTTCAGAAGCTATTGCTAATCGTGATTTAGCTTATTTTTTTCAAATATTTCAAGAAAACAGAGTTTTAGAAAAAGACGGTCAACAACCCGATAATGCACCCCGCAATGGCAGAGATCACTGGATATTTTCAACCGTAGGTATAGCTGAATTTGGTCTTTTTACAGCTTTGAGTTTTGTAATCGATGGCTATGTGAACAACCCAGACATTGTCAAGGCATTTCAAAACTCATCTGGACAATGGGATCTAAATAATGTTGCTCAAACTTTGGTTAAGAATGAAAAGTATACAATTGAAATACTTTTTGCCAGAATTAAACGGTCTCGAGATGTCTATATGGAGTATGCCAATAAAGATATTCTTTATAGCTTTAGTACGATTTTGCAGTTGCATACGATGGGTTATTTTAAATATCATGCTTTGCAACGTCAAAACAATTTAAAATCTGAAGAGTTGCCAGAGGATGTTTTAGATTGTTTAAGTCCAGATTCTACGTTTGATTCAGATTGCGTTCCGCTGAGCATGGGCCAGCAACGAAGAGAATAGTTTGTGTGGCTCACTGGCTTGTGTTTTTTTCGCTGTATGATTGCAGACTTATACTGACCTGATTTAGATGATACTGTTGGATAATCGGTCACTGGATTGCTGTTTAGATGCCAAGAGTTGTCTTAATACTTCAAGCAACCATGGTATAAAAATTGAATACTCTTTAAAAATTGAAAAATTTAAGGAGGATAAAATGAAAGTAAATAACGTATCATTGTTGGCTTTGTTGGCCTTAACACAAATGTTTCAAGACCCTATAGTTCTGGGGCAAAATACAGAGTCCATTAAACCGGCTAAAGTGTTAAAGCAGAAAAAAATGTTAATTAACCTGAACACAGCAAGTTTAAAAGATTTGGAGTATTTACCAGGTATTGGAAAAACTTTAGCGATACGTATTATTGAACGTCGCAAAATAAAACCTTTTCAATCCATCAATGACCTTAAATATGTTGATGGCATTGGAGAGAAAAAATTCAGTAAAATTAAAACCATGATTGCTGTGAAATAAGGCTAAAAGCTGAATGGTTTTTAAAGGTATTTGACAACTTGCTCAGTTTAAGAAGCTTGAGGAATTGCAGAGCTTGTTTGATATAACAATAGACATGGAGTATAAGGTTTGAACCATGCGCATAGGCATTGCCCAAATCAATACACGTGTAAATAACTTGGCTTTTAACAAAGACGCAATACTGTCTATGCTGGAGAAGGCGCACAGTCAAAATGTTGATTTATGTATTTTTCCTGAATTAAGTTTGACTGGCTATCCTCTGACAGATGCAAGGTTTTCCTCTGGCTTTTTAAGAGAGCTTGAATTGCATTTAGAAAGCTTGGCCAAAAACAGTGGAGACATGTGGTTTATTGTAGGGGCACCCCATAAAACTTCTTCTGCAATTTATAACGCTGCGTATGTTATGGGTGAAGGAAAAATTCAGCATATTGCGCATAAAAGCTTACTACCTAATTATGATGTGTTTGATGAACGGCGTTACTTTTCGCCAGATCATACGCAACCTTTGGTATTCAACTACAAAGATCAAAAAATAGCCGTTTTGATTTGCGAAGATATCTGGGAAGATTTTGTGGAAGAAGAGCACTTTAAATATGAGAGTGACCCATTGGATCAATTGCAAGAAAACAAAGTTGATTTATTGGTGAATATATCGGCATCACCCTATTACGTGGGTAAAGAAAAACTTCGCCAGCAGGTCCTGCACAGAGCTGTAAAACAACTGAATTGCCCCATGGTTTATGTGAACTTGGTGGGAGGTAATGATGAAATACTTTTTGACGGGGAGAGTACAGTTATGTCTGCCCAGGGGGAGGTGTTACACCGTTCGTCAAAGTTTAGCGAAGATTTTTCAAGTTATGATCTAACACAAGAAAATGTAGCTTTAACGCAAACGAGCTCTCAGCAAGCTGTGGCCTTGCTATGGCAGGCCTTATGTATGGGCTTAAAAGACTTTTTTGTTAAAACCCATCAATCCAAAGCCATTATTGGCTTATCTGGTGGCATTGATTCTGCTTTGGTCTTGGCCATAGCCTGTGAAGCTTTGGGTAAAAATAATGTAATCCCAATCTACATGCCTTCTCAATACTCGGCTCAGATTTCACAAGAAGGGGCTGAAAGCTTATGTAAAAACCTTGAGCTAGAGTTAAAATGTATTGCTATTGATAGCTTGAGAAAAAGCTTTGATCAAAGTTTAGAGTCTGTTTTTTTAGATCAAGCAGCCAACGTGACCGAAGAAAATATTCAGGCAAGAATCAGAGGCACCTTGTTGATGGCGTACAGCAATAAGTTTGGGGGTATGGTTTTAAATACCAGCAATAAATCTGAACTGGCTGTGGGCTATTCTACCTTATACGGTGACTTGATTGGAGGCTTGTCTGTTATTGGAGATTTATACAAACATCAGGTTTATGAATTGGCTCAGTGGTGCAATAAAGATCACGAAATTATTCCGCAAATTATTATCAAGAGAGCACCCTCAGCTGAGTTAAGGGAAGATCAAAAAGACTCTGATAGCTTGCCACATTATGATATTTTGGACAAGGTCCTGTATATGTATTTAGAGCAGTTGCAGTCTGTCAATGATATTGTGAAACAAGGCTATGAAGAAGAAGTGGTTAAAAAAATAGTGGCTTTGGTTAAGAGAAGTGAGTTTAAACGTAGGCAAGCGCCACCCATTTTGAAAGTCTCACAAAAAGCATTTGGTATTGGGCGCAGGCACAATATAGCGATTGGATAAAGGGTATATGAATATTAAGCGAGCAGTTGTTGTTTATAAAAAAAGCAGTTATGAGTTGTATGCTTTAGAAAAAAAAGATCCACATTTTTTAAATTTGTTAAAGCAAAAACATCCTTCAGTGGCTCAGTTTATCCCAAGTCATGAGGCACATCACAAAAGCATAGACTATGCGCGTCAAGTACTAAGCCAACTCAATATTGAAACCAAGTTTATTCATAGAGCAAGAAAATTTAATGAAGATTGGGCAGATCTTATTATAACCATTGGCGGGGATGGGACATTTTTAGATGCTGCTCGTCATACCCTTGAAAAGCCTATGCTGGGCATAAACTCTGATCCAAAAAGAAGTGTGGGAATGTACTGTGCCATTAATGTAAAGCAGCTCAAAAAAACACTTAACGGAATTATGCAAAATAATATACCGCAATATCATATTTCTCGTCTTCAAATGTGTCTTAATGAAGATACGTTTATGCCCCCTGTTTTGAATGACTGTCTCATCACTAGCACAAACCCGGCTGAAACATCTCGCTTTGATTTAAAATTTGGTAAAAATAAATACAGTTATAAATCTTCTGGTTTGTGGGTTTCAACAGCCGCTGGTTCAACAGGAGCTATGCGTAGTACAGGAGGGGAGGTTCTCCCGCTTGAAGATGAGTCTTACATGTTTTATGTCCGAGAAAATTACCATGCACCGTTAGAAAAACGAAAACCTTCCAGGGCAGTATTGAATAAAAAAGACGTGTTGCATGTTGTTTCTAAGATGCGGCAAGGGATGATTTTTTTTGATGGAGCCCATAAAAAGATTTCATTTAAAAATGGAAATCAGCTAAGCATTCAATTGTACCCTAAAAAACTTAAAGTTTTTGCTTATGACAGTCAAAGGCGACATCAGTTTGATAAAGACACCAGTTTAAAAAGACGAGCGAATGACTGAAGAAAAAACGCAAGCCATTGTTCTATCCAATAGTGTGTATGGTGAAAGTGATATGATTGTTTCACTTTTAACCAAAGACTTTGGCAAGATCTCTGCATTTGCTGTGGCAGCAAAAAAAAGCAAAAAGCGTTTTGCTGGAGGGATTGATCTTTTTTCTTTTTTGCAGATTCAAATTAAACCGCCTAAATCTAAAAGTAGTTTTTTGTGGCGACTGGAAAAAACCCAACTGATCAACGCATTTTACCCTTTACGATCCAACTTAAAAGCCTTGGCCAGTATGAGCTATTTATCAGAGTGTTTAAAAAAACTTTTGGCCGATGAACAAAAGCAAGAATCCCTTTTTATGTGGTGGGAAGAAACTTTAAACAAAGTTGCTCAAGGGCATTGTCAGAGCAGTATTGATTATCTCAAAATGGATTTTGAATTGTTATCTATGTTAGGTTATAAGCCGCATTTATACAACTGTGTCCATTGTGCAAAAGAACAACAGCAGCATGAACGGTTTTATTTTTCTTTCGAAAAAGGCGGAACGTTGTGCAAACAGTGTTATGTTGCAGGGCAGGGTATGTGGGTTAACCCTATGCTGGCAAAAATGATTCATCATGAGGGCCAATTGAATTACAGTTCACAAGATGTTCGTTTTTTGGGGCAATTGGTGCACCGTTTTATGGTGCATACGCTTGGCCATGAACCCAAAAGTCAAAACTTTAGATGGGATGCTATGCAATTATGAGTGCAGAAGAGAGTAAAAATAAAAGTTGGTTGAAGAAACTTGAAACTATCATGCAAGAGCTCAGAGGTGATCAAGGTTGTCCTTGGGATAAAGAGCAAACACATGCAAGCTTAAAACAATATTGCCTAGAAGAAGCTTATGAAGTTGTTGAAGCCATTGATAGTGAAGATGACCTTGCCATTAAAGATGAATTGGGTGACTTGTTACTGCAAGTTTATTTTCATGCGCAACTGGCCAGTGAAAGAAAGAGCTTTGCTATAGAAGATGTTGCAAGGGGCATTTGTGAAAAAATGATTAGACGGCATCCGCATGTGTTTGGTGATACTGAAGGTATTGATACTGAACAAGATGTTGAGCAGCAATGGGAATTGATCAAAGACCAAGAAGGTTTAAAAAAGAATAAAAAATTATTGCATGTATGTCAAACTTTACCAGGATTAAGCAAGGCACAAAAAGTATCTAAAAAAGCGGCCAAGTTTGGTTTTGACTGGAAAAGTAAAGACGATGTTTATGCAAAAGTAAAAGAAGAGTTATTAGAGCTCACACAAGCGCAAACAGAAGCTGAAAAAAATGAAGAATTAGGCGATATGTTGTTTGCTCTATGCAGTCTAGCTAGACACGAAGGTCTTGATGCCGAAGGAGCTCTGCAAGAAGCCATAAAGAAGTTTCAAAAACGTTTCTATGCTGTAGAAGACAAACTAAAAGCTGAGCAAAAAGATTTTACTTCAAGCAGCTTTGATGAATTGGATCAGCTTTGGCAGCAAGTAAAACAAGACTAGCGTCATTTTTTTAATTGCTTCTTGGTGTCTTGCATAATGATTTGCAAATCTTGCTCGTAATTACGCAGAGCTTGATGAAGATCTAATTCTAAATCATAAAAAATAGCATCGATGGTTTCACTAAGACTTGGTTTGTTGTTGTTCATGGTTATTTAAAGAGCAAAGCGTGTGCCATAAATAAAGCAAATAAAATCAGATACTTATCTTGTTCTGTGTTTGGTGATTTTATGCTCATTTATTTTATAATGGACTTTGTTGGGACATCTTTGTATCAAATGATAAACTCCTGTTTCAGAATTTTATATGCAACAATCTGTTTTAATAATAGCCAATCATGTTTTTGAAGATTTAGACTTTTTGCAAGCGCAAGTACATAAGTTTGATTTTATAATTTGTTGTGATGGGGCTGCCAATGAGATGAAAAAAATCAACTGTACACCTAAAGTTATCATTGGTGATTTAGATTCATTGACCTCAAAAACCAAAGATTTTTTTCAAGATACAACTGAGATCATTCATAAACCGTCTCAATACCAATGTGATTTAGAAAAAGCTTTGGATTATTGCGTAGATCAGGGTGTTAAAAATGTGAATATACTGGGTTTAGAAGGTGGAAGAGCCGATTACGCCATAGCCAACTTTATTGTCTTGAAACATTACTGCGAACAATTAAATATTAAGGTTATAGGTAAAGATTATGTTGCTTATCCCGTGATTGGGCACTGGCAAAAAAAATGTAAGGTGGGGCAGACATTAAGCTTTATTCCTTTTGGCCAGTGTGATGGCATAACCCTAAAGGGCCTAAAATACGAACTTGAAAATGCTGTGATGAAACCAGGAGACATTGGTGTTAGTAATGAAGTGACTCATGAAGATGTAAGCATTAACATAAAGTCTGGTTATGCATGCATTTTTAGTTTTAGTAAAAAATAATTGAGTGATGGTACCCAAAGGTAGCCGGTATCTTTGGGTACTTTTTACTTTACAGAGCAAGTGAATTTAATTAAGGGTAGGGGACAGATACACATTATTCCGCGGGAGACTCTGCTTTGAGTCTGAGAAATTGCAAATTGCATGCATTGACCGTTTAACTTGATCCGGGTGATACCGGCGTAAGGAGAGACATGAATCAAACATTGTTGCTGAAAAATCATAACAGTCCTAGCGTTTTTAAACGGTATTGTTCAGCGAGCTGTATGTTAAATATGTTCACACTTGCCGCAGATTTCAATACATTACAGGTTTTAATCCCGGACGTAACATGAGTATTGAGTTAAACGGTATTGATTACGGCATTATAAGCCTTTATTTTTTAGTACTCGTGGGCGTAGGGTTTTTTGCCCAAGCAAAGCACGATTCTAGTGAAAGCTTTTTATTGGGGGGACGCAAATTAACGCTTCCCTTGTTTGTAATGACCTTAACCTCATCTTGGTATGGGGGTATATTGGGTGTAGGTGAGTTTACTTATCTTTATGGCTTTTCCAACTGGGTGATTCAAGGATTACCGTATTATATATTTGCTATTGTCTTTGCTTTTTTACTGGCTAGAAAAATAAGAGGCAATCAACATATTAGTTTGCCGGATCAAGTAGAAGCCGTTTACGGAAAAAAAGCGGCTATGCTTGCCAGTGCCTGGGTCTTTTTTCTAAGTAGCCCTGCCCCTTATGTTTTAATGTTTTCAGTTTTATTGCAAACTTTAAGTGGCTGGTCGCCATGGTTTTGTATGCTGATTGGCCTAATTTTCTCAACGGTATACCTATTTAAAGGTGGGTTTTTGTCAGACTTGTACACAGATATCTTTGAGTTTGTTTTGATGTACTTAGGTTTTGCGGTCTTATTTTTTTTCAGTATCAAAAGTTTTGGAGGGTTAGATTTTTTAAAAAGCAACTTGCCGGATGTGCATCAAACATGGCACGGCGGTAATTCTATGCAATTTATCATGGTCTGGTTTTTTATTGCCTTATGGACCTTGGTAGAGCCCTCGTTTTATCAACGTTGCGCGGCAGCCAAAAATACCAGTACCGCCTTTAAAGGTATTTTAAGCTCTATTGTGTTTTGGTTTATCTTTGACTGCATGAGTATTTCTACGGCACTGTATGCCAAAGCGGCTTACCCTGATTTAGAGAATGCCTTATGGACCTATCCAATTTTAGCAAAAAATATTTTACCTGCGGGTTTACTAGGCATTTTTTGGGTGGCGATGTTTGCGGTGGTGATGTCTACTTTAAATACCACGGGCTTTATTTCTGGCATGTCACTGGGTAAAGATATTTTGGGGAGATTAACATACTTTAAAAGGTATTCAGAAACGCAATTGACCAAACTCGGACTCATTGTTTCTTTACTTTTTGCAGCGAGCTTAGCACTCTACGTTCCTTCTGTGATTCAGCTTTGGTACAGCATTGCCAGTGTGATGGTTCCAGGCTTACTGATTCCTGTTATAGGCTGTTACTATCCTAAACTGCGTTACCCGCAACATAGTGCAGCTTACATTATGTTGGCAGCACCCATGGTCTCTTTTGTTTGTTTAAGTATTGGCTGGTGGCATGAGTTTGGATCGTATGATCACTATCCATTTGGTTTAGAACCCATGTATCCAGGTTTAATTCTCAGCTTAGGCTCTTTGTTGGTTCTTCGTTTATGCGGGATGAAAAAAACAAATTAAGACAAACCAAAAATCTGCCCATCCGCATCTATATCCATATGCTCAGCGGCGGGAGTGTCTGGTAAGCCCGGCATGCGCATCATTTTTCCTAATATAGGGATAATAAAGCCTGCGCCGGCAGCAAATTCAAATTCCCTAACAGTGATGCTAAAATCTTTGGGCAGGCCAATCAAACGCTCATCATCTGAAAGTGATTTTTGGGTTTTGGCCATACACACGGGCAGCGCATTCAAACCCAGTTTTTGGATTTTTTTCAAATCCAGTTGCGCTTGTTTTTCATAATAAACGGTTGAAGCACCGTATATTTTTTGTGCAATGATTTGAATTTTTTCTTCAATAGGCAGTTGCCAATTATACAAGGGTTTAAAGTTATTGTTGGATTGACACATATCAACCACGGCTTGTGCTAGGGCTTTTGTGCCTTCACCACCGTGTTCCCAACCTTTGGATAAAACAGCCTTAATGTTTAACCGCTCACATTGTTCAATCACATACTGGATTTCTTCTGGGCTATCGCTAACAAAGTGATTGAGGGCAACCACCGGTTGAAGGCCAAACTGCTGAATATTCTCAATATGTTTTTTAAGATTGCAAAAACCCTTTTGGACTAAACTTACATTGGGGGAATTAAGCTTTTCTTTTTTAGCGCCACCATGGTGTCTTAGGGCTCTGATGGTTGCTACAATCACAACGCCTTTGGGGGCAATGCCAGCATAAGGGCATTTAATATTGAGAAACTTTTCTGCACCCAGATCAGCTCCAAAGCCAGCTTCTGTGACCACATAGTCAGACAAGGACATGCCCATTTTGGTGGCCAAAATACTATTGGTGCCTTGGGCTATGTTGGCAAAAGGGCCACCATGTAAAATAGCGGGATTGCCTTCTAAGCTCTGAACCAAGTTGGGTAAAATAGCATCTTTTAATAACAAAGCCATGGCGCCATGGGCATTGAGATCTTTGGCAAAGACTGGCTTTCCATTCATTGTAAAACCAACAAAAATATTACCCAGCTTTTCTTTAAGGTCACTTCTATTTTTAGCCAGGCACAAAATAGCCATGATCTCAGATGCTGGAGTAATGTTAAACCCTTCTTGTCTTGGCATACCATTGCTGCTTCCACCAAGACCTATGGTTATTTCACGTAAGGCCCGGTCATTCATATCCATCACCCGCTTCCAATAAATTTGTCTGGGGTCTAAATTTAAACTGCGTTTTTTACTTTGGAGGTTATTGTCAATGAGTGCTGAAAGCAGATTGTTGGCTTTTTCAATGGCAGCAAAATCGCCAGTAAAGTGTAAGTTAATATCTTCCATGGGCACAACCTGAGAATACCCTCCACCAGCTGCGCCACCCTTGATACCAAAAACTGGACCTAAAGAAGGTTCTCTTAAAACAACTGTAGATGAGCAACCAATTTTATTAAGCCCTTCATTTAAACCAATGGATACCGTTGTTTTTCCTTCCCCGGCGGGAGTGGGGGTTATTGCGGTAACCAATATCAGGTTGGAGTGCTTGATCTTTTCTTCATCAATCAAATCCAAAGGTAATTTTGCTTTGTATTTGCCATAATGTTGCAAATGATCTGGGGCGATATTTAATTTTGCTGCAATTGTGTTGATAGGCTGCATCTGGCAGGCTTGAGCAATATGTAAGTCAGAAAGAGGCTTGGTTTGTTTCATGATTTTATCTCAGTAATGTTAAATTTTATGATTCATATGCAACAGATTTATGTTGGATAACACATAAATGGTTATGTGGACATAGCTTGAGTAAAATTTAGAGATGAAAATAGCTTGATCGGGGTTCAAGCTTGACCAAAACACTATTTTAAGCGATTTAGAGCATGTGAAAGTACAAAAGCCACAATCAAAGATCAACTTTCCTGAGCTTGAAAAAACTGTTTTAAATTTTTGGAAAGAGAACCAAGTTTTTCAAAAAAGCATAGAACAACGCCAAGATGCAGAACCTTGGTCATTTTATGATGGCCCGCCCTTTGCTACGGGTTTACCGCATTATGGCCATTTATTGGCCGGAATGATTAAAGATGTCATTCCCAGGTTTTGGGCCATGAAAGGCAAAAAAATTGAGCGACGTTTTGGTTGGGATTGCCATGGCTTGCCGGTTGAGTTTGAGGTTGAAAAGCAGCTAGGTCTAAAAGGCCGACAAGATATTGTAGAACATGGTGTGGCCGAGTTCAATGAAACCTGCCGAAGCATTGTCTTGCGTTACACTCAAGAGTGGCGTGAAACCGTAGAACGCATGGGGCGCTGGATTGACTTTGATAATGATTACAAGACCATGGACCCTGAGTTTATGGAGTCTGTTTGGGCGGTATTTAAACAATTATGGGAAAAGGGTTTAATTTATGAAGATAAAAAAGTTTTGCCTTATTCTACGCCCATTGCTTCACCGCTATCTAACTTTGAAGCCAACTTAAATTATCAGGATGTGCAAGATCCGTCAGTCTATGTGAAGTTTAAGTTGAAAGACCAAGATAATAGTTTCTTTTTGGTGTGGACCACCACGCCTTGGACTTTACCGGCCAACTTGGCCATTGCGGTCAATCCAGATATGGACTACGTCAAAGTTAAAGTTGAGAGTGAACAATGGTACATTCATGCCGATCTTTTTGAATCTGTGGTTAAGAAAAAAGCTGGTCAGAAAGATGCACAAATCGTTGAAACTTTAAAAGGCAAAGATTTACTGGGTCTAAAATATGAGCAATTGATTCCTGGTTTTGAGGATTTAAGCAACGAGCAAAGTTTTACGGTGTATCCAGCAGACTATGTGACCGCAGATTCTGGAACAGGTTTGGTTCATATTGCGCCAGCCTTTGGTGAAGAAGATTTCGCAGTTGGAAAAAATCATGGCTTAGAAGTTTTAGATCATTTGGATAATCAAGGTTATTTTATTGCCGACAATAATCTTGCTGCCGGTGAGTACTTTAAAGATGCCAATAAAACAATTATAGCTCAGTTAAAAAATAAAGATCAGTTATTGCTGCAAGAAACCATACAGCACAGCTATCCCTTTTGTTACCGTTCAGATACACCCCTTATTTATAGAGCGATTTCTACCTGGTTTGTCAATGTCACCAGTATTAAAGACAAGTTGATTGCCAACAATCAACAGGTGCATTGGGTGCCAGAGCATGTCAAAGATGGTCGTTTTGGTAAATGGTTGGAAAACGTTAAAGACTGGGCGATCTCGCGCAATCGTTTTTGGGGCAATCCTATCCCTGTCTGGGTCAATGAAGAAACTGGTGAGAAACTGTGTGTGGGCAGTATTGCTGAGCTTGAGCAGTTAACAGGTAAAAAAGTTAATGATATTCATAAACATTTTATTGATGATTTAGAGATTGTTTCACCCAAAACAGGAGATATTTTAAAACGGGTTCCTCATGTTTTAGATTGCTGGTTTGAATCTGGATCTATGCCTTATGCCCAGAATCATTACCCCTTTGAGATGAGTGATGAACAACTGAATAAAGTTTTTCCCGCAGACTTTATTGCTGAAGGCTTGGATCAAACGCGCGGTTGGTTCTATACCTTAATGGTTTTATCCACGGCTTTGTTTGATAAACCAGCTTACAAAAATGTTGTGGTCAACGGCATTGTTTTGGCAGAAGATGGCCGTAAAATGTCTAAGCGTCTTAAGAATTATCCTGAGCCCAGCGTGGTCTTAGATGAGATTGGCGCCGATGCTTTGCGTTTATATTTGATGCAAAGTGGTGCCGTTGCTGCTGAAGACATGAAGTTTTCTAAAGAAGGTATGCAAGAAGTGGTGCGTAAGGTGTTGCTTCCAGTATGGAATGCCTACAGCTTTTTTGCCACCTATGCAGCAGTGGATGAGTGGGACCCCGAAACAGATTTTAGTCAAAACTTTGAGCATGAATTGGATCAGTGGATTTTATTGAAACTAAAAAACATGCAACATGAGATCAATAACAATTTGTCTGAGTTTAAATTGCAAGGCGTGATGCCAGCCATTCACACCTTTTTAGACTGCTTAAACAATTGGTATATTCGTAGAAGCCGCAGACGTTTTTGGAAAAGTGAAAATGATGGTGATAAACAACAAGCTTTTTCCTGCCTTTACACCGTCTTGGTTGAGTTGAGTAAATGTTTGGCGCCATCGGCACCCTTTTTCTCAGATTATTTGTATCAAAACTTATCTTTAGGACATGCACTGGCAGCAAAAATATCAGTCCACTTGGAAGATTTTTCTGATGCTCTAGAACTGACGGAAGAAGAAAGAACAATAGAAAGAAAAATTGATTTGACCCGTGAGTTGAGTGCTTTAGGAAGGGAGCTGCGAGAAAAACTTAAAATAAAAGTAAGACAGCCCTTGGCAACCTTGTATATTGGCTTTCTCAATGAAAGTGATGCAAGTTTAATTGAAGACATGCTGGACACAATTAAGGAAGAGCTCAATGTGAAAAATATTCAGTTTGAAACCTTTTCTAATATGGTGTCCAAAGCCATTAAGCCTAATTTTAAGAAAGTAGGTAAAGCTTTGGGTGCAAAAATGAAAGCGTTTGCCCAAGCGTGTAAAAACTTATCCACTGAACAAATAGAAACAATTGCCGCGGGAGAAGCACTTGAAATTGATGGAGAACTGTACCCCAATGAATACTTTGTTTTAGAGCTTGCGCAAGAAAGTCACTTTAAACATGAATGCTCGGTTGCAGATCAGTTTGTGATAGCCTTTGATGAAAACCTAAGTGAAGATTTGATTCAGGAAGGCCAAGCCAGAGAGCTGATCAATAGAGTACAAAATTTTAGAAAAGAATCCGGTTTAAACGTAGAAGATAGAATCAATTTAGCTGTTCACGCAGAGGATGAAAAAGTTGTACATGCATTTTCAACCTACATAAAAAAAATTGAACAAGAAACCTTATCTAATTTGCAACTCAAAAAAGAGGGGATAGAACAGTTATCGTATCATACTCAAGAGAACATTGATGATGTTGTTGTTCACATTGGATTGGAGAAAAGTTGATGAAAACAAAAATTTTAGTGACCGGTGCCTTAGGGCAAATTGGAACCGAGTTGATTTACCGTTTACGTAATATTTATGGAGCAGATCAGGTTATTGCCACAGATATCCGGATGCCCGAATCCAAAGAGCTGCTAGACAGCGGTCCGTTTGAATTTTTAGATGTGCTCAATCCCAATCAAATTACGCGTGTGATGCAAATTCATGAGGTCGGCACCATTTACCATATGGCGGCATTGCTTTCTGCTATTGGAGAAACCAGACCCAATTTAGCCTGGGATTTAAACATGAATGGTTTGTACAACATGTTGGAAAGTGCACGTCAATACAAGTGTGCTTTATTTTTCCCCAGTTCTATTGGTGCTTTTGGTCCAGAAACGCCACTTGATCATACTCCACAAACAACTATCATGCGTCCAAAAACCATGTACGGTATTACCAAAGTCAGCGGTGAATTGCTCTGTGATTATTATTACAATAAATTTGATGTCGATACCCGTGGCGTGCGTTTTCCAGGTTTGATTTCTTATGAGACGCGTCCCGGTGGTGGAACCACAGATTATGCGGTTGAAATTTTTAGAAAAGCCAAAAAGTACGGCACCTACACCAGTTACTTAAAGCGCAATACTTCTTTAGATATGATGTATATGCCAGATGCCATCGATGCCATGGTACAGTTGATGGAAGCAGATGCAAGTCGTTTAAAACACCGTAATGCATTTAACATTACGGCCATGCATTTTACGCCAGATGAGTTGGCCAAAGAAATTCAGAAGTACATTCCGGACTTTGAAATCAAATACGACATAGATCCAATCAGACAAGCCATCGCCGACTCCTGGCCCAACAGTATGGATGATTCAGCCGCTAGAGAAGAGTGGGCCTGGAATCCAAAATACAATTTGGAAAAAATGACCCAAGAAATGCTTGAAAAAGTTTAGTCAGCAAGGTTTCAACAGCTCGCTTGTGAGCGCTATAAATAGTTGGACAATTAAGGCGCTGTATTGTATCTGCTTCAAACTTTATAAATAAAAAATTCAGATGTATTTTTGAAAGGGATAAAGAAAATGAAAAAAATTTTATTAAGTTTAATTTTAGTTCTTGGTGCAGCTGCCTACGCTCAAGATGAGGAAGCCACTGAAGATCTTTCAGAAAAAACGGCAACTCAAGCTGCAACGCAAACTGAAGTTGCTCCAGAAGTTAAAGCAGATGATATGGGTTGGAAAGCCAATGCAGGTTTAAGTGGTGTAGCTAACACGGGTAACGCTGTTAACCAAACGGTTAGCGGATCATTTTCTGTGGTAAACAGAGCAGGAATGAATAAGGTTGAGTTATCGGGTATTGGTGCCTATGGTCGTGCACAAGACGATGCAGGTGTGACCAGTACCAACACGGAAAACTGGAGAACACAACTAAGATATGATCGTTATTTGAATGACAGCATGGCCGTATTTGGCTATGGGCATTTGGGTCAAGATAGACCTGCCGGATTTGAATGGCGTTTTGGTGGTGGTTCTGGTTTTGCTCATGAAGTCATTAAAAAAGAAAAAGACTTTTTACGTTATGAACTGGGTTATGACTATACCCGTGAAGATCGAACAACTGGCGTAGAAGCGGATATTCATTCTGCCCGTGTATTTGGGATTTACAAACGTAAAATTTCTGATTGGGCAGACTTTTCTCAGACCGTTGAATTATTGTACAACTTGGAAAAAAGTGATGACTTTAGGTTTAATACTTTAACGGGCCTCATTACGAAACTAACAGATAAAGTTGGTTTCCAAGTAGGTTACGCCATGAGATTTGACAATGATCCAGTGACTGGAGCCGAAAAATTAGACACTCAAACGCAAGCAGGTTTGACGGTTAACTTTTTATAAAAAATAATACATTGTTCTAATTATGTTTAAGGGCCTAGCGCTTTATTGCTAGGCCCTTTTTTATTGAGTAAAAGATAAATTAGACCAAGAACTTATTTTTAAGTATGTTTATAGTCATGACAATCAATGAATTAGCCAAAGCTGTCCATGATACAGCCAAAGAAAAAGGTTGGTATGACAAGGACAGGTCGTCTTTAGAAATGCATATGTTAATGGTAACGGAGTTGTCTGAAGCCACAGAGTGTGTGCGTCAGGACCTTCCATCGGTTTATGCTCAAACAGAATCCGGGGTAAAGGTCACCGATATAGAGGCTATTGCTAAGCAGAGCTTAAAGCCTGAAGGCGAGGCTGTTGAATTGGTGGATGCTTTGATTCGTATTGTCGATTATTTTGCGTATAAAGACTGGGATTTGGAACAAGTTTTACAGCTTAAAATGGATTACAACATTTTTAGAGCATATCGGCATGGAGGTAAAAAGTATTAGGCTGTTGGTTTAAATGGCAAAATCATTTTTTGTAGAGAGCTTAAAATTTTTTATTTCTGCAGTGAATATAGTAGACTCTGAGCGTACAAAACACATTGAAAGGTTTTAAAATGTTTAAAAAATATATCTATGGTTTAATCGTTCTTTTGGCAGTCAATGCGCCTGCTCAATATTTAACTCAGGGAAAAATGGAGTTTGGTGCATATGGTGGTTATGCGACGTTAGACTCTTTTAGTCAAACTGAGCCTAAAGATGCGGCTTTGTATGGTCTTCGTTTTGGAATTTTTGCTTCAGATAAAACCAGTTTTGAATTGGCTTACCAGATGTTACCCACAGAGGCATTAACCACATCCAATGCAAAATTAAATACACTCAATGTTAATTATATGTACCATTTTTTTAGAAATGTACGATTCACACCCACCCTTACTTTGGGTATGGGGTGGCTAAGAACCGATATTGATCCAATCATCAATCAAAGTAATGATTTGGCAATTAATACTGGTTTGGGTTTTAAAGTGTTCTTCAGTGAAAATTGGGCATTTAGAGCAGACGCGCGTTATGTTTATGCTGAAGTGTTAACGGAACATCAGCAGAACTATGAATTTACTGGAGGTATTTCTTACTTAACCGGTGGTCATAAAGACGCAGATAAAGATAAAGTCAGAGATAATGTTGATCAATGTCTAAAAACACCCATGGGTGCTAAAGTTGATAACAAAGGCTGTGGAATAGATATGGATAAAGATGGCGTATTTGATGGTATTGATCAATGCAATAAAACACCCCAAGGAGCTAAAGTCGATACCAAAGGTTGTGGCATTGATACGGATAAAGACGGTGTGTTTGATGGTATTGATCAGTGTGAAAATTCACCTGCAGGTAGTAAAGTGAATGAAAAAGGCTGTCTATTGGATGCAGATGAAGATGGGGTGGAAGACAAAGACGATGCTTGTCCGGATACGCCCAATGGTATTGCCGTTAATGAAAAAGGCTGTCCAAGAGATAGTGATAAAGATGGGGTTTCTGATGTAGAAGATTTATGTCCAAACACAGAACAAGGTCAATCCGTGGATATCAAGGGTTGTCCCCAAGTGGTTAAATCAAGAGGTGTTTTAAAAGGAGTTAACTTTAAATCTGGAAGTTCAGAACTCACTTTAAACTCAATGGTTATTTTAGAAGATGTGGCAAAAGAACTTTTAGAATTTCCAAGGGTGCGTATTGAGATACAAGGTCATACCGATAGCGTTGGTGCCGCAGAATTTAATCAAAAAATTTCTTATGCACGAGCAAAGTCTGTGATGACTTATTTGGTTAGCAAAGGTGTACCGCAGGATAGAATGGTTGCCAAAGGCTATGGTGAAAGTCAGCCTATAGCAAGCAATAAAACAGCCGGTGGCAGAGCTCAAAACAGAAGAGTTGAATTGAAGTGGGTTGATTGATCCTATCTTTTGAGGATATAACATAGTTATTTTAGTCAATGACAATAAGTTCATTGATAAAACTTAAATAGCAAATCAAGGCGCGACTTTCTTTTTGTGAGATAGAGAGCGCCTTGGCTAGCTTTTCTTGATCATAAATTGTTTGCTCGGTAATTAGATGATGAAGGTTTAAAATCATTTGTGGCCAAAGATAAAGTTTTTGCTTGTGTATAGTGAAATGTTTTTCAGTTGAGAAATGACTAAAATGTTTTAAGAAGATGTCATCGTAGCCATTGAGTAGAGCAAAAATATTATTTTTAATTTCTAAAGTTTCATTAAGCGCAATGATTTCTTTGGGTAACTTTTTAATAAAGTAGTAATTTAAGTTCAACATATTGGCCAAGTGGCGAAAGTTTTTTAATAAATACTGTTTCCATAAATTAAACATTAAATCAGCAGACAGAATGTTTTTTCTAATGAGATAATCTCTAAGATCTATAGGCTTTTTTAAATTCAAATTTTGCTTTAAGATACTTTGCTTTGATTTAGCAGAAATGGAGTTTGAGTTGAGAATAACCTTTAATAAACGTTGTTTGCTATTGGTTTCCACATGCAGCAATTGACCATCTTTAAAATAAAAAGATGCGATGCTTTGTTTTTCAAAATTTGAGATGTTGAGCATCCCGGAGTATTTCATGTCAATAGAGTTTAAGATTATTTTAGCCAAAGGATGTTGAAGTAAGTTACCTTTATTGGCAATAGGTTGATTTTTGTATAGCTTATGTTGACTGAGTGTTTCATCAACAAGCAATTGCAATTGTTTTTGAGTATTTTGATCAACCTCACAGTAGACATAGTAGTGCTTACTATAAATGTCTTTAACAAGTTTGGTAACCGAGACACTAAAACTACAGCTAAAATTTTGATCTTTAGTTCGGATAACAATATTGATGTTTGTTCTTACAGGAATTTTTTGTTTGTTTAAAAATGTTAAATTTAGATTGGTAATTTGTGCATGGTAAAGGTTAATAAAATCAAAAACATGGTTAAAAACTATGATATGAGAGGATTCATGCTTAGAGATTTGTTGAGTATCAGGTGTAATATTTGTGTAGTTGGCAAAAATAGGAAAAGGGTTTTTGTGATCGTTAAGTTCAAGGCCCATTCCTCTGGGGTAGGTTTTATTGGTTTTTAAATTAACTTCCAGTTGTGGGCGAACCACTTTATATTGTACTTTGTGTTGGAAACCATTGTGACTAAAAAAAACGGTAATAGAACTGTTATTTTTCAAGATAGTTTGAGCGTTTAAAAAAATACCTGTATGTGAAAAATTTTCAATAACAGCAGATCGTTTTTTCCCATAGGCATAAAAGTATGCTGGAATTGAACTTGTAAAACGTTTACTTTTTCTTAGAACAGTCAAAGTTATTATATTAAGGTCTTAAAAAATAATTTTCTGGAGCATATGGCTCCGCACTACGGATAAACAATCTTTTTTTTGCATCTAAACTTAAGAGTACTTGAAACATATCACCTAAAAGAGCTCTTGAAGCATAATAACTATGTCCCAAATAATCTAAGCTTTGCAACTGCTCGTGCAACAAGGATACGTTAATAACATCAGTATTTGCAAGGTTAAAACAGTGTCCCAGACGTTGATTTTCATTGTAAATTTTTGAAGCTGTAATCGCATAATCTTTGTGCGAACAATATACTGTCGTTCTATCAAAATATTGACGTATATTTTTAAAGTACAAAACAGCTTTTTGGGTAGCAATATCTGGAGCATGAAAAATACCTTCTGCAAAGATGGGTGCCTGTTTAATGATTTCAGGGTTTTTCTGAGAATAACTCACCAATCCAGGCAAGAATACTTGATGTCCCATCGAGTGAACTAAAATATGTGCTTTATGTTGGGATTGTACTAAAATATCTACCATGCGATGAATCAAGGCATATGATTTTAAACTGTTGTCTTTATTTTTGGCATAAGTTTTATGAATCATATAACTGCTACCTTCGGCGCCGGCCGGCCATGATACCAGGACAATTTCGCCTTTAAATTTTAGGTCATATTTAATTTGTGCTGCCCTTAACACAGCTTGTTCAAAGGGAACATTAAATCCATGTACGAAAACCAGAATATCATTTTGAAAAGTACTCAATTGTGAACTTAGCTCATGTTCTTGCATAGCATTGTGTTGCAAAAATTTATAATTCTGATGAGAGCTGGCTCTTGGGTCTTGAGAGTAACTGATATCACCCACAAGATGGTTGGTGGGGACACTTACCTTACACGCACCAAAATGAATTGTTTTATCGACATTATTCTCAAAAGTGTTGGGGCCACAGTTATAACTAAAATCACCTTGTTTTCTATTGGTCATGTAGTAGACAGAAATGGCTTGAGTTTCAGCATAATTATCTTCAAGCAGTTGGTTTAGTTCATTTTTTATGGCATCATTGCCGTAGTGGCGTTTAAAAATATTATGCTTTTGAGGCGCTTTACTTGCACATGCGGACAAACAAAGAGACAATGCTAAAATTGTTAATTTTATCAAAAATTGCTTTTCTCTGATCATGGATGCCATTATTCCTCAGAGTAGGCAATTGATCAATATTTATTGTTTTATCCTGGTGACAAGTTTTAACAGTAAAGATTTTTATGCTTTAGATTGATTGGGCACGCTATGTTTAAAAAAGAAAATAAATACAAATACTTACTTTTTTTAACGCCGTTATTGACTTATGTCTTTTTTTTAAATGCTCCAGCTTACTTTGATGACATTGTTCTTTTTCAAAACAACCATTGGCTGCTATCCGGACCAAAGCCATCTTGGTTTCATGTTTTATTTTTAGATGGTCAGCAAAGCTTTGCCGGCTACAGACCTATTTTAATGCAACTATCACAGTGGAATACTCAACTTTTTGGCGCTAACTTTTTTTCATGGCGTGTGATTAATTTGTTGGTGCATATCAGCAACGGTATCTTGTTGTATTACTTTATCCGTTCTTTTAAAGTGAAGCCTAAATATGCTTTTTACATGGCCTTACTTTTTTTAATTCACCCTATACAGACTCTGGCAGTACAGTTTGTGTGGAAACGCAGTACAAGTTTTGCTGTTTTTTTTATGTTTTTAGGTTTGTGTCACTATGCTTATTGTCGTTGGTATAAGTATGTTTCTGTATTGCTGCAAGTGGTTTTATTTTCACTGGCGTTTTTCTGTAAAGAAATAGCCATTATCTACCCTGCATTATTGTTTAGCTATGCGGTATTGAATCAAAAAAATCAGGAGCAGACGTTTGCACAAAAAAGGTTCCTGTTTTTAAGTCTTTTTATTTTTGCAGGAATATTGTTGTGGTTTAGATTGTTTTACATTCAAGAATTGTTGGCACCAAGTTTAGGGCAAATGACTCAAAATAGAGTGTTTGATAAAGATATTTATTTTTTAAGTTCAATGCGCTCTGTGTTGCATTATATCATGTGGTTTTTTAATCCTGAGCCTTTTTTAATGAATGATCCCTTACCTGTGACCAAGTTGATCAACGGCTATACTCCGCTGTATACTATACTAATTGGCGTCAGTTTTTTTGTGCTATTTAAGAAAAACGTTTTACCTATTGCCAAGTTTTTTATTATTGGTTTTTGGTTGTCCATGCTGCCACATACTTCCTTTTATCCCTTGTACAATATAGAAGATCAAATCAGGATGTATTTTGCCGTTGCTTCCTTGGCTGTGTTAAGCGTGTTGCTTGTTGAAGGGGCATTGAAAAAATGGAAAAGTAAGCTATCCATTGAATACGTGTTTATCCCGATCACTGTTGTTTTTATCGCCTTAACTTGTTTACAAAATATAAAATACTACAGTCCACAGGTCATCTGGTCGGATGTTGCATCAGCCTATGATCATAGTGATTTTGCGCATAGTGAGTTGGGTGATATTTATTTTAATCAAAAACAGTATGCAAAATCTATTGAACATTATCAAAAATCTTTAGCCATAAGTGCTAAGCCATATTATCGAATTAAAATTGCACGATCAGTCTGGTTAAAAGAAAACAATAAAAAAGCAGTGTATGCTGTACTAAAGCCTTTAGATTATAAGCAACTGAATATTGAAGAGTTTAGTGATTTTTTAACTTTATTTATTATGATGAAGGACTTTGAAAAAGCGCAGTGGCTTTTGGGTCAGGTCATCAACCGCTTTCAGAATAATGAACGGTTGTTGTATACCGCAGGAAAACTCTACCATGCCCAAAAAGATTATAAAAAAGCCAGTGTTTTTTTTCAACAAGTGTTAAAAATTAACCCACAAAATGGCTTTGCCCAGCAGTACTTACAACAAATCAAGCGTCAGCAGGTCTCTGAGTAAGAGATAACTTATTTAAAGCCATAAAAATAAAACCATACAGACAATAAAAACAACCAATACATAGCTCATGCTATTTTCAATGGATTCAAAGTAAAACAGTTTTACACGAGGCGCAGATATTTTGGGTGAGTAGAGAAAACGTCTCACTTTTGTTGGGTCTTTGCTGATTATGGGTAGTCTTAGTTTTGTAAAAATATCTGTAGGACTTTGTTGGCTATACTGTGTAAGCATCTTTTTAAAGATAAAAAATAGCGGTAAAGCACCAAAAAGAAGGGCAAAATGTTTGGCGGCATATTCAGAGAAAATGGTAAGATAATCTTGTGGGGCATTGATATGCGTATAAACAGTAAGCGACAAAAGTAATACCGCCAAGATATATTCCAAAGCTCTATGGAGAGACCCTTGCTTTAAAATTCTTTTAAAATTGAAAAAGCGCATCGGTTTTAAAACCAAACTATAAAGTAAAGTTATATAGATAAAGGCCAATGCATAATTGAGCCAGGTTAAGCTTTCTTGAGCATCTAAAGCTTTGTAAAACCATGTGATTGCAGTAGATCCGTAACCCAAATAAGGAATGCCGAGAGCAGAGACTGAAAACACAAGCCAAAAAACGCTGTTAAGAGGAGACAGCGTCTGTTGTTTGTTGTCTAGTTCAAATAAATCAGAAGATTTTTGGTCTTCAGAATCCTGATTTTTTATAAGTGCTGAGTAACCCAAAAATGAAAAACAAGTGGTAATAATTAAAAAAAATGCTGATTGTGTAGAATAAGCAGTTCCAACACCGACAGCGCTTACAACCAAACCCAGTAAAACAAGACTAAAATAAGAAACAATTGCTGGCAAAGTGTTTTGCATCAATAAATAAATTGCAGCATAAAGACTGGATAAAATTCCCACATAAATAAGGTAAGGGTGACCAGAGAGAAGCTGGGTCATGGCAAAAATGCTTAGTAGCGGTAAGGTGATGTGAGATAGTAGCTTGCTGTTGATACAAGACTTTTCTTGAGTATGAATGAACCAATAGTGAAAGGGAAAAACAGCGGCATGGATTAAAAAACCCAGTAAGATAAGATAAGTGGGTAAATCATATCCCCATTTAAAGTGTAACAAGGTATTGTCATGAACAATTAAACTGCCTGCAATTAAGCAAGAAGCGGCAAAAACTTGTAACAATAGGTAAGAAAATGCAGCTTTTTGAGCAGTATAGGTATTGCGTGAAAAAATAAGCAAGGCAGAAAATACAGCAACCAGTTCAAAGTGTAAAATAAACTCAGTCCATGTTGAGGTGCTTAATAGTTCAAAAGCATAGTATGCAATAAAGTAAGCAGCCAATGCAGCAAGTTTATTGACCTGTTTAAAACTTATCAGGGCTGAAAAAGATAGAGCAATAAGTAGTGTCAGTTGGAAATAATGATGAGGAGCAACAGCTGTATAATTTAGCAAGATAAGGTTTTGTAAGCCGCTTGCATGTTCAGCTATAACCGTAGCTACAAGCAACAAACAATTGCCTAACCATAGCCATGAAAAATAAGGAGGTTTGACAAATAGACATACAACAAAAATAACAGGTAAATAGTGAATCAAGTTAATCATGGTCTATACCTTCGGCATTATTAGAAGATTGTTTTTTACAGATTAAACAATTGCTCAGGATCATAATGGCAAGCATTACGCTAGAACCTAAAATAAACTGTTTAAGCAACGTTATGATGAATGGACTCATGGCAATAAAACCTTTTCTAAGAGTTCTGGGTGGAAACCAAAAACAAGAGCAATCAATGTGGTTATAATAGGTGGAACCAGCATACCTAAAGCAAGTTTAACTTTTTGAGGTTTTTCTTGGTTTGCACTGGTTTCAAAAGATTTTAAGGTGATGGGTATTAAATATAGAAGATTTAAAAAACCACTGATCAAAAACACGGCCAATAAATAAGGTTTATGTGCCTCTATGCTACCATGCAACAAGTTTTCTTTACTGATAAAGCCAATCATTCCCGGCAAACCAGCTAAACCTAAAGAACAGATAAAAAAGCAAATACTGACTACTGGATAGGCATAACCATAACCTTTGAGTTCCTCAATATAGTTTTTCCCTTCTTGACTTTGAAAGATACCAGCAACCCAGAACAAGGTGATTTTTTGTAAAGCATGCGCAAAAAAGTGATAAAAAGCACCCATGATGGCTAAAGGAGACCCAATCAATGTACCCAAAGTAATGTATGAGATTTGCCCAATTGTAGAATAAGCCAAGCGTTTTTTAATATGTTGGTGGGTCATGGCAATCAGAGATGCCAAAACAATTGTGACTGCTGTCAGCATGATTAAAATATAATAGTAAGGCAGTTGAGCAATGATATCCGGTGATAATAAATTAATGTTGAGTCGAAAAATACCTAAAGCTCCGGCTTTTACAACGGCCACGGCATGTAAAAGTGCAGATACAGGCGTGGGTGCTATCATGGCCGAAGGTAACCAACCATGAAAGGGCATCAAGGCTGTTTTAACTGAGAAACCTAAGAAAAGTAAAAGGTAACCAGCAATAAAAACTTTATTGTAAACCAATGAAGCATCAATTGTTGGGTCTTGTGTAAAGCTTAAGTCAATAGATTGCGAGAGAAAAAGCATTCCTAACAAAGCGGCTTGCCCTCCCATTAAAGTATAGCTTAGGTATTTCCGTCCAGCTTTAAAGGCATCTTCTGAGCGTTTATGAATAACCAGTGGGTAAGTGACCAAACTGAGTAATTCAAAAAAGATAAAAAAGCTGAATAGGTTTTTTGAAAAACACATACCAAAGAGGCTCATTAAAGAAAGCGCAAAACAAATATAAAAAGTTTTTAATGGGGCATCGATGTATTTTTTAAAATAAGGTTTGGCATACAGCAAAGTCAGTGTCCACAAAAGGCTGGCCAGTAAAGCAAAACTAAGCCCTAGACGATCCATAAAGAAACCAAGTGAGAAGTTTTTAGAGAAGTTGAGTAAATTTATTTCACTGTATTGAAAAAAGTGAAAGTTATAAAAAAGGTAGGCTAAAATACAAGTGATGATGCTGGCAAAGGCAGTATGCAACAAGTTCAACTGTTTGCGTTCAAGAATTGTACTGGTGGCAATGAGTGAAACAAACAACATTAAAATAATCAATAGATATATCATGGTCTATGCTCCACATTATGCTCTGTTGAATTTAGCGTAACAGAAGAAGGGTTATGTTTTTTTATATAATGCATCCATTGTTTTTTCAAAGATGGGGTATAAGCGCTAATTCCTAATAAAATAAAAAACAAACATGAAAAAATAAGTTTTTTAGATAGGTTTAAACTTTTATGGACGGTTTCTTCTTCAGCTTCTTCTCTGGGTTCAAAGCAAACTTGAATGAATTTAAAAATATAGTTGGCTGTTGCTAAGCTGGCAAAAACCAAGAGTACCAATAAGATATAATTGTGTTGGTCTAAGGCAGTTAAAACCAAATAAAACTTTGAAAAGAAGCCAGGGAATGGTGGTAAGCCAACCATAGAAGCCCCACTGATAATGGCTAGGCCTGCTAACCATTTAGATTGTTTAGATAGAGCCTTAAAGTCAGATAAGTTTTGATCTCTTGAATGGCTGATGGTTTGTTCACTGATAAGAAAAAATGCTGTTTTCATCAAAGCGTGAATAACAATATGAAAAAAAGCCGCAAAAAGCGCAAGGTCAGACTGTAAAGAAAAACCTAGAAAGATTAAGCCAATTTGTGAAATACTGGAGTAGGCAAACATTTGCCGGGCATCTGATGTTTTGTAAGCGTGGTAAGCACCATAGAACACACCAAGTAAAGCCAATGTTTGAACAACCGGCCAAAACGTGTGCGGAATCAGGTTTTGTGGAAAAACAATGAAAAATAATTTAAAAAAAACCACAATATTCATTTTAGTCATCAAAGATGAAATAAAAGCCACCATATAGCTTGGAGCAAATGTGTAGACAGAAGGCATCCAGGTATGCATTGGGAAAAGAGCGGATTTAATGGCTAAACCAACAAAGAAACATAGGATAGAAATATGGATAATGCTTAAGTTGATGACTTCTGTTCTCAAGAAGTGAGCAGTGGCATCAATATTAAGGTAACCCGTTTGTGAGTAAAGTAAGCCTAAACCTAGAAGGTAGAAGGTAGCTGCACAGACACCTAAAATCAAGTATTTGTATACAGCCAAGGTGGCTTTGTCCCCTCCAATGGCCATAAGTGCGTAAGCACTCAATGCTGAAACTTCTATAAATACATAAATGTTGAATAAATCATTGCTAAACAGTAAACCTAAAAAGGCCGTGCATAAAATAGAAAACAAACTAAAGCTTAACTCTGACCAGCGACGGTACGCAAAAAGCGCAACTATAAAAGCAATGAAATTGATGAGTATGGCCAAGACGGCAAAAATTGGATTAACCTTAAAACTTATGCCCAGATGGGTTATCCATCCTGCAAAATGATTGCTAACAAAACCATAGGATAAACAGCTTTGCAACAGTTTAAAAGATAGAACGATATTGATTAAATAAGCCCAAGACAAAATACGAAAGACATTAGATTTTTTTAATGCGCCCAAAACAGCAGAGCCAAGAGCAACAATAAAAGGGATAGATAAAATAACAATAGGCAGTTGTGATTCCATAACGTTATGATTCCTTTTGTACTTTTTTAATGAGCGCTTGCTCATCCAAGGTGCCATAAGCACGGTGAATTCTAATCAATAAACTTAAGGCTAAGCCTGTGGTTGCAACCCCAACAACAATAGCTGTTAGCATGAGGGCATGGGGGAGAGGGTTGATAATATGACTGATATCATGAGCATGCTGAGCTATAGGAGCTAAACCATGCTTCTTGTAAGCCATAGCTATAAAAAACAAAATAATGGATACTTGCATGATATTAAGCGCCATCAGTTTTTTCATCAGGTTTTTGCAAAACAGAACTCCACTTAACCCTAAACATAAAATTAAAAAAATCAGTAAGTATTGAGTCATGATTCTGAATCCATCGCGGCACGGGTTAATAATTCAAAAATTAAGCACAGAGCACTGGGTACGGTGATAGTAACCCCCAACTCAATAAGTAGACTACCTAGAGCACGGTGTTTACCACTACCAAAAGGAATACTGTAATCCAGAAAAGACGTTGGCATACTCAAGGCACCAACGAAAAAATAAGTCAAAGTTCCAAGAGCTGCACCAAATAAGAGCAAACGTAAAGGAATAGCAAAGTTTTGTTGAGGTTTTAAGCACATTCTATTGAGCATATAAGCGGCAGCTAAAATAGCACCAGCTTGAAAACCTCCACCAGGGCCATAGTGGCCATGAAAAAAGACATAGAACGCAAAGACAATCATGGGTGGTGTGACTATTTTTGCACCAAGATTAAGTATGTTGCTATCAAATGATTTCATTGTTGACGATCCCTTCTAAAACCCAATACCAGCAAGCAAGCCAGTGCTGAGGTGAAGATAACTGCAGTTTCAAACAAGGTGTCTAAGGATCTATAGTCTGCAAGTACGTCGGTAACCAGATTGGGACCTCCAGTTTGTTCATAACCATGTTCGATATAATGGGGGGAAACGTGGCGCGAAGCAGGAGATTGTGCGTCACCAAAATCTGGCAATTGACTTGCTGCATAAGCCAGGACCAAAAAAAAACTTGTGAGCAAGACAAACTTACCTATTCTGCTGACGTAGTTTAAAAATAGGCCTGGCTTCACGATTCTACCTCATTGTGTTTGGATGTTTTAAATATCCCAGTAACAAAATAGATTGTGGTGATGGCAGCTCCAATACAAGCTTCTGTAAAGGCTACGTCTAAAGCGCCCATTAGAGTAAAAATAAGCGCGGAGAAGAAACTAAAAGCACCAAAAATAATCACTGCATTAAGTAGACTGGAGCCATACAATGCAAAAGCTCCACACAAGAACAGAAAAATCAAAAGCAGATCTAGGATAATATCAATATTCATTTAAGTTTCTCTTCATCGGTTAATTTCCAGGGTTTTAAGCCAAACTTTAAAGCTGCTCTGGAAAGTGCATGCGTTAGCAAAGGGTTGGCAAAAAATATAAAAACAAGAATGAATAAGATCTTTAAAGTATCAAGGCTAAAAGCATGTTGCAATGCAATGCCAATAAGCATTAGAGCTATGCCTAAAGTATCTGATTTTCCTACGGCATGTAATCGTGAATAAAAATCGGGAAAGCGTAAAACGCCAATGATGCCTAAAAAAGTGAAAAAGAAGCCAATCAAAAAAAGTACTTTCCCAAGTAGAGCAATCATTTTATGTTTTCCTTTATCTGTGTATCCTGCTCAAGGTCTTGTTTGTCTTGCATGAATTTAGCCAGAACCAAGGGGCCTATAAAGCCTAAAATAGCGTAGCTTAAGGCAATATCAATATAGTAGGTGAGTTGATTGGTGACAATGCCTATCAGTAAAAGAATAACCAGCGTTTTGCTTGCAATTAAGCCAATGCCTGTCAATCGATCAAACAAGGTTGGTCCAGTAAAAACTCTATAGAGTGAAAGGGCCATAACGGCGCATAAAATATAAAGCATGATTTGAAAGAAACTCATGCCACTTCCTTTTTGTTATGAAGATCCGAGTGTTCAAAAAGTCTATGCACTCTTTCTTGCATTTCTCCTTGTAAACCATCGGGTAAAAGGCTTTTGACCGCATCATGGGTTAATGCATGAATCACAAATGTATCACCTTCAATATCCAGGGTAACGGTTCCTGGGGTCAGTGTAATTGAGTTGGCCAGTGTCAATTGGGCAAAAACATGTGGCAACTTTTGATCAAATTTAATGATTGATGGATTGATGGGCATGATGGGTTTTAAAATGACTGGTATCATCTTAAGATTAGAGTCAATCACTTGCCATATGAGCCATAAACAATAGCGAAGGAATGCAAGACTTTTTAGCAATGAAAATGGAGGCCTTTGCGATTTTGGAAAGATGTAGTTTAGCGTAATAAAACTAACAATTGCACAAAGAATAAACCCCTCAGAAACGTGCAATAGATCAAATTTTTGTGAAAGCGTTAGCCAAAAACCAAACAATGTTAAAAAAGTAAACACGCTTGCTTCATAATGGAAGTCAAAAAAAAGATAAAGTCTAAAACAATAATTTGAAAAGTTTTTTCAATAGAAAAATCAATGGTTTTATTATAGTTTTTAATAGGTTAATCGTTAAATAAAATCTTCATGATAAGAACTGAAGCAAAGTTAAAAAGTGAAAGTAAGGATTTGACAGAATAACAATGAGCCAATATATCTAGTTTTGACTGCACAGCATAAGCTGTCTATATTTAAACGTATCAAGGAGAAAGAATAATGAGCGAAAAAAGAGATGAACTGATTCAAAAGTTTGCGGTTGATTTAAAAGAAAAATGTGGTGTAACCCCTGATATGGATTTGCTAGAAAAAGTAACTGTAGCATGTGGGCCAACAATTTTTAATGCAGATGCAGCAACGGTATCTTCTTCAGACTCATCAGAACTTGAAACGGTGAAAAAAAACTTTCTTATCAACAAATTGGGTTTAACTGATGGTCCAGAGCTGGATCAAGCCATTGAAACTGTCATGAATACTTACGGACAATCTAACAGAAATAAATATCGTCCAGTGGTTTATTACATGTTAACCAAACACTTCAACAAAGAGTCAATTTACGCATAAATTGCGGATGAACGATTGATTAAAAAAGGGGGCGTAGGCCCCCTTTTTTTATGGCAATATTCTTTAGCATAGGAGTAAGAATGTTAAATAATCATCAATGCACGCCTGCAGCACAAAAGTTAAATAAGCAAGCCATTCATCAATACTTTAAAGAGCTTGATTCATGGGAGATTTCTGGAGATCAATCTTGTATTGAGAAAGAGTTTAGTTTTGCAAACTTTCAGCAAGCTCTGAATTTTGTCAATCAGGTGGGAGCCATTGCCCAAGAGCAAAATCACCATCCAGACATTTATCTTTCTTGGGGCAGGGTTTTATTGATGTTATCCACCCATGATCGAGGGGGATTAAGTATCAACGACTTTATTGTGGCCTCAAAGATAGATCGACTGATTTGAGGCGGCTCATTTAAAATAAGGGTTTTCACCAGAAGCGTGATCAGTGATATCCACCACCTCGATAATCTCTGGTGCAAGTTCTCTAATCCGTTTTTCAATACCGTGTTTGAGCGTTGCTGTAGAGCTTGAGCAGCCTTGACAGCCACCACTAAGCTTAACATAGGCTTTAAGGTCTTTAATTTCAACCAACTCCACTTTTCCACCATGAGATGCCAAGGCCGGGTTGATCTCATGTTCAAAAACCTGTTGAATTTTAGCTTCACTGCTTTGATCAGGGTCAATATGGGGTCTGTTGGGGTTATCGACCTTAAAACCTGATCCAGAAACACTTTCTACCCAATCAACTGTGGCGCCATCCATTTTTTCAGTCAGTTTTTTTTCAAGGACAACATTAAATTTTTCTAATTCAAGTGTAACATCGTGGTCTGTAAGCTTGGATTTTTCATCTAAAAAAAATTGATAATTGTAACCTGAAGCGTTGGCACTGGGAATGGTTACCCTCAATAAAGTATTTTCTGGCTCAGCTCTTTTTTCAATGAAGGCCAAAATCTTCTCTGTTGCTTTATCTGTGAAATCTATTTTTAAAGTATTCTTCATGGTCATGGTCTCTTTTTTCTTAATCAACCCAATTTAGGCACCAGATTGTTTTTGTCTATACGCTAACTCTAAATGGGGGACACGTGTGTGTCCCCAGACAAACTTAGTCTTGGCTGAAAAACGACTTAGTAAACCAACGGTTGTTTTTAATGATATTGCGCATTTCAATTTCTTTAGGGCAAACAGCTTCGCATTCTTGCGTGTTGGTGCAGGCGCCAAAACCTTCTTTATCCATTTGCTGAGTCATTTTTAATGTTCTTGATTCCGCTTCTACTTTTCCTTGCGGTAAGCTATTAAGGTGATTGATTTTTGCAGATACAAACAGTTGTGCACTGGCATTTTTGCAAGCTGCAACGCAAGCTCCACAGCCAATGCATGCTGCGGTATTAAAAGCATCATCGGCAATATCTTTTTTAATAGGAATTGCATTGCCATCGGGAGCGTTGCCCGTAGATGTACTTACATAACCGCCAGCTTGAATAATCCTATCAAAGGCGCTTCTATCAACCATCAAATCCTTAATCACTGGAAAGGCTCTTGCTCTCCAAGGTTCAATAATAATTGTGTCTCCATCAGAAAAAGTACGCATATGCAATTGACAGGTGGTGGTAGCTTTTTTGGGGCCATGTGCTACGCCATTGATCACTAAAGAGCAAGATCCACAAATTCCCTCTCTGCAGTCATGATCAAAAACAATAGGTTCTTCCCCTTTTGCTTCAAGACTTTCATTGACAATATCCAACATTTCTAAAAAAGAGCTGTCTTCACTTACATCGTTAGCTTCAATGTCCTGAAAATAACCCTTAGCTGCAGCATTTTTCTGACGCCATACCTTAAGCAATAGTTTCATTATTTGTAGCTCCTTTGTGTTGGTTGAACATCTTCAAATGTTAGTGTTTCTTTGTGCAATTGAGGAGTTTCTCCAACACCATTAAACTCCCATGCAGAAGAATAGGAGTAGTTTTCATCATCACGCTTGGCTTCACCATCTTCTGTTTGGCTTTCTTCTCTGAAGTGAGCGCCACAAGATTCTTTACGATCTAAAGCATCATGAACCATAAGTTCAGCAAATTCTAAAAAGTCGGCCACGCGACCAGCTTTTTCTAAGTTTTGATTGAGCTCTTCACCGGTGCCTGTAACAGAAGCATTTTTCCAGAAGCGATCTCTAACATCTTCTATTTTTCCTAGAGCACCTCTTAGTCCTTCTTCATTTCTACTCATACCACAATAATCCCACATGACACGTCCTAATTCTCTGTGAAAACTGTCAACCGATACGGATCCTTTGATATTAAGCAGAGAATTGATTTTGTCCAGTTGAGTCTGTTCAACGGCTTTTGCTTCAGGTGAGTCATCATTTAGACGCTGTTTGGGATCAACATCAGCAAGGTAATTACCTATGGTGTAAGGCAAAACAAAATAACCATCAGACAAGCCTTGCATCAGTGCGCTTGCTCCAAGTCTGTTGGCACCATGGTCAGAGAAGTTTGCTTCACCAATCACGAATAAGCCGGGAATATTGCTCATGAGGTTGTAATCGACCCATAAGCCACCCATGGTATAGTGAGGGGCTGGGAAGATACGCATAGGCGTTTCATAAGGATTTTCACCAGTGATATTTTCATACATATCAAATAGGTTTCCATATCTGGCAGAGATGGTTTCTTTGCCCAAGCGTGCAATTGCATCAGCAAAATCAAGATATACACCTAATCCTGTTTTACCTACGCCATAGCCGGCATCACATCGTTCTTTGGCAGCGCGTGAAGCCACATCTCTAGGAACAAGGTTCCCAAAAGCTGGATAACGACGTTCCAGGTAATAATCTCGCTCATTTTCCGGAATATCTTTAGCTTTACGAGTATCCCCTTTCTTCTTAGGTACCCATATTCTTCCATCGTTACGTAATGACTCACTCATTAGAGTAAGTTTTGATTGATGCTCACCTGCGACTGGAATGCAAGTTGGATGAATTTGTGTAAAGCTTGGGTTAGCAAAAAAAGCACCTTTTTTATGAGCACGCCAAGTTGCTGTAACGTTGCAGCCCATGGCATTGGTACTTAGATAATATACGTTGCTGTATCCGCCAGTAGCCAAGACCACTGCGTCTGCTGTATGAGACGTTATTTTGCCTGTGACCAAGTTTCTAACCACTATTCCTTTGGCTTTGCCATCGTGAACAATAACATCCAGCATTTCAGTTCGAGGAAACATCTGAACCTTACCGTTGTCTATTTCTTTTGCCAAAGCTTGATAAGCTCCCAATAATAGTTGCTGGCCTGTTTGGCCTCGAGCATAAAAAGTTCGAGAGACCTGTGCGCCACCGAAAGATCGATTATCCAAGAGTCCACTGTAGTCCCTGGCAAAAGGAACCCCTTGAGCAACACATTGGTCAATAATTTTTACACTGTTTTCAGCAAGTCTGTATACATTTGACTCTCTGGATCGATAATCTCCACCTTTGACCGTGTCGTAAAACAACCTATAAACACTATCACCATCATTTTGATAGTTTTTTGCACCATTGATGCCACCTTGAGCAGCAATAGAGTGAGCTCTTCTCGGAGAGTCTTGAAAGCAAAAAGTTTTAACATTGTAGCCCAGTTCAGCCATACTGGCAGATGCGGAAGCTCCAGCCAGACCAGTCCCTACAACAATAACCTCATATTTACGCTTATTGGCTGGGTTAACCAGCTTCATATTAAATTTATGTTTTTCCCAACGTTTTTCAACCGGACCTGTTGGACAGTTTGATTTTAATGACATCGTATACTCCTTACTCCTGTTAAAACTTTAAGAAATGACTCCACTCAAGACAGCAATAGGGATAGAGGCAAAGCCAAGTGATATTAGTAGTGCTATAAATACTCCCAAGCTATTGACAAGCTTAAGATAGAAAGGGTGGCTTAAACCAAGTGTTCTAGCTGTGCTTTGAACACCATGATAAAGGTGTAAACCTAAAAAAATCTGAGCAGCTAAATAAATAGCAACTATAAGCGGAACTTGAAAACTATTGATCATGCTGCTGTATAAATCATGGTGATTGAGCAAACTGCTATGGACTTGTCCAAATGTGAAATGCGCCAAGTGATAAATAACGTAGAGCAACAAAAAAAGACCGCCATAAATCATGGTTCTCGAAGCGAAACTTGCTTTGGTAGGAGTATTTTTTTGATAGCCAACGGGTCTGGCTGCACGGTTGTGTCTGGTCAGAGAAATGGTGCACACCACATGCAGAACAATCATTTTAAGCATGATAATTCTTACAGCCCATAATAAAACAATGTTACCTTTAAGCATGGCCGCGTACTGATTGATAAGTGTATCTTCAGGCGTGGCTCCTCGACCGGCGTATATTTGTAAATTGCCTAGCATATGCCCTAGAAGCCAACCAACCATGGCTAGCCCGGTAATGGCCACAATCCACTTTTTACCAATAGAAGAATTATAAAACTTTAAAAATCGACAATACAATAATCCTAGATTTTTCATCATGCACCCTTAATACCTAAGTTGCTAAAAAAGAAAAGTGAATCTTGGTAATGATGATAATTTCTAAGCTTTATACCAAACTTTTTTTTTATTGAGCAATGCTGCAAAACAGCAAATAATGCCTTGCATTATTAAAGCTGCTTTGCTATGGATCTTGAGTATTTTAAGTTTGACGAGGTGATACAGTGAAAATTAATAGCTCAAAATCTTTTAGAAAACAGTTAATAATCAATAATTTAAAGAGTTTTTTTGCGATGGTGTTGTGTGTGTTAATAGCGCAATGTACAAACACCAAGCTTGCTCCCACAGAAGACGGTGGTGGGAGTATTGTTATCCCAAAAATCAATAAAGTTGTAGCCAAGTCAAAAGAATCGATGACTTTAGTCAATGCAAAAGCCACAGGTTACAGAAGTATTGAGATTGAGTTAAGCCATGAAATAGATCAAGACGCAGCAGCCAATTTTGATGTGTATAAAATAGAGGCGGCAAAAAAGGGAAACCCTGGTGCAAAAAATATCAAGGTGATTGCTGTAAACGTTTTAGAGCCTAAAAAACTTGAATTGACCTTGAGCAAACGTCTTTTGTCCATGAAATATACATTAATCATCAATGGCTTAGAAACATCTTCAGCAAAACTAACATCAGCCAGCCATGAAATTATTCCAGAAGGTTCGCGTATGATTTTTGTCAGTGAAGCCAGCTCCGATGGAAATTTGAAAAACCTCATGTCGCCCCCGTCTGCATCGGAAGGCTACCAAGTCCCTAATGAGCTTTGTCAAGCTGAAGCCAGTCAACATGGGTTGCTGGGGCAATACCGAGCTTTGTTTTTGCATCCAATGCTGTTAGAAGAGCAAAAAGATGATTATGCATTTCTTGATACCATGACAGATTATGTTCGTGCTGATGGAGTTGGGCAAGTTAAGTTAAGTAGAACAGATGGCATGTTGCACCCGTCTTTTTCTTTGCCTATTGATGTTATGGCCAATGGTCAGTCGGTTCCATATAGTTTTAATGGTGATGGAATGGCCATGCAAGAGAGTTTTATGGCCTTTACTGGGTTTAATTTGGCTTATTCTGATATTGAAGATGAGGTTTGCGGTGAGGATGAAAACTGGAATACAGCGAATGATTATAATGTAACAGGTTCACTGTTCCGAAATAAAATCCCATTGTTTGCTTTTGGTGCATCAGAAACATGCAATTGTGCAAAAAAGGCAAGAATTATTTGTCTTCAATCTGCTTCTGCTATTGAAAATAGTGAATCAGCGGCATGGAGTCCTAAAGAAGATGGCCAAAACTATACCGGGGATAATTATATGTTCGTCAGTTCAGTTAATGTGAGCGCTAATTTAGGCGAAGCGCTAGCCGCACTAGGTGGCGATGCCAGCCTTTCTGGTTTGAAAGCCGCAGATGCTGTTTGTTCTAATTTGGTTAAAGAAGCTGCCAATGATACAGACAATCGGTTGCCTGAAGCCGCTAGGGCTAGTTTTAAGAAAAATTATAAGCACTATATTGCGGTTTTATCCGGCCAAGAAGATGGAAAGGATAAAAATGCAAAAGATAGATTTACTCCAGCAGCTTATAAGGCGGGCTCGTATCACCTTCCCAATGGTGTAAAGTTAGTTGATGAATTAAAAAGTTTTTTTGACCCAAAAACAGTACTTCAAGCTCCAGTAACCATGACTGAGCAGGGGAGTTATCTTGCCTTAAAAAATGAGCGTTACTCTGAAGATGACTATCAAAACGATGATCAGATGAAAGAAATGATTATCCATGATGTCCTTTCAAATCTAGTTTTTACCGGGAGTAATGGTTCGGGTGAACTTGAAAAAGATGCGACTTGCAACTCATGGACATCAGCTCAAGAAGACAATATCATGACCATGGGCATTGCATTAGACAGCTACTTAAGGCTCTCTCTAGAAGGAGTTAAAAACAGTTTTCTTTCCAGTGTAACAGGTCTTATGAGCTGCTCAATGGAATTAAAACTTTATTGTGCTTACAATAAACCTAAAGCTTAATCCTGCTTTGATTAAAAGTGATGCAGCACGAATACCCAAGGTTTAGCCTTATGTTTTATTAAGCTTTTAATAATGAAGTATCGTGTTTTTCTGTTTGCCCTTCAGATAAGGAAGTTTTTGAATGAGGGCTTACGCTATGACAACGTCGGCACCTTGCTTCATAACTGTCTTGGCCACCTAGCATGACTCTTTGTTTGTGTTTGCTTAAGCGTTGATTGCGGTTGGCAGGGTTGCCGCAGCGCATGCAGATGGCCAGGTTTTTGGTGATATACTCCGCAATGGCTAAAAGTTGAGGAATGGGTTCAAAAGGTTTGCCCTGGTAATCCTGATCCAATCCAGAGACAATCACGCGTTTACCTTCATCTGCTAAAGCTTGACAGGTTTCTACCAAAGATAAGCCAAAAAACTGTGCTTCATCAATGCCTACAACCTCATAGCTGCGAGATTTTTCAATAATGTCTTGGGTGTTGCGTGCCACTTCCGCTTCAATTTTTTGTTGGCTGTGACTTACGACCAAACTTTCAGCATAGCGATTATCAATTTCAGGTTTGAATAAAATGACCCTTTGCCTAGCAATATTGGCCCTGCGTATGCGCCGGATCAACTCCTCAGTTTTTCCAGAAAACATGCTGCCACAAATGACTTCTATCCACCCTGTCTGATAATTAAGCATAAAAATGCTTATAAGATATTAAAGGTTTCTTCACAAGCCTTTCTTAAAGCATTAAAAAAAAATTATATGCTGCGACGTAAAGACGGTTGACAATTATTGTGTATCGTGTCATCAGCAAGCTATGTTGAAAAAGGTGTGCATGTGTGGACTTTTGATGGTGCTGTTGACTGCGTGTAATAATGAGAAAACCCCAAAAGAGCGGGTAAAGAAAGTGACGGTTCCAGTCATAAAATATGTTGTTGTTAAAGATAAGCCTTGTTGGGGAGATGACTGTCTAGAAGATGATGGGAAAGATAACGATGCAATGCCAATGCACAAAAAACATGCTGATAATGGTGAAGCGCCTGAAACCGTTTGTCCAAAATTGGAATACGCCAAAAACTTTGAGGAATTTGGTCAAGATAAAGATCAATTAAACTGCAACCTTTTATTTGATGATGTTGGCTTATGTGCTGACCTATACTGGCAATCAAGCCAAAAGGACGTTGTTGGTGAAAATCAAATATTATGTTTGTACTTTTGGAACCTTGATAGTCCCGGTCAAAAGCCAGATTATGTGCATTTAGATTATGATTTAACCGTGAATTTTTCTATGGATGGAGATGCGCAAGCCATGGGGCATAATGACTTTGCAGCAAAGATAGAAACTCTACAAAGCAATATTTATTCTTTGTACTCCATTAACTTTGCCATGAAAGGCGTGTGGAAAACCAAATTTACTTTGAATTACGAAGGAGATGTCGTATCAGAATTTACAACATCGTTAAATGTTGACGATAAAGATATTGACTATCATTGGGAGGGGTTATGAAAAAGTTTTTTTTAGTATTGAATTTACTGGTTTTGGGGCATGTGAGCGCTCAAACTTATGTTTCTATCAAAGTGAATCGACCCCACAATAATCCTAAAATGAATGTTAGCATTTCTTTGTATGAAGATGCGGATAGAAAAACGCCAATTGCAAAGGAAGAGGCGCCAAAAGAAATATTTGCTAAATTTCATCATAACTCTCCTATGTGCGCTGATCCAAACTATTGGGTTAATCAGAAACAAAATTATACTGCACTGAGTTTGAAACCAGGTTCGGTTTATGCGGAGTATACCGCGGTTCCATTACGTTATGAGTTATTTGGGCAGTTTACGGTGTGGCTTAAAATAGATGGTGATGAATATGAGATTAAAAGCCCAGAAGCTTGGACAATCCCAAACATTAAGCCTGTTTATTTAAGTAAAAAAATAAACCTATAAGTGCAATCGATAAAAAATTAAAAAACATAAAAAACCTTTTGACACCTTATACTTTGTAATGCTAGGTATCTTTTTATGCCAAGCGGTTTAGACAATTGGAAAACACAAGTTAGAAAAGGTTACTTGGAAATGTGCATCTTGTTGGTGATACAAACTCATAAGAGCCTGTATGGTTTTGACTTAATAGAAAAGCTGCATAACTTGGATTTAAATGTCAAAGAAGGAACCTTGTACCCATTGCTCAATAGAATGAGCAGTGAAGGAATACTTAAAACCCATTGGCAAACAGAAGGTAATAAGGGTCACCCAAGAAAGTTTTATGCCTTGACAGCTGAAGGTGAAGCATTTTTGCAGTTGATGCAAGAAGAGTTTAGCCGTATGTCCAAGGTGTTCAAACAGTTAACAAAAAAAAGGTAAGGTGAATATGTCCATCAATCCAAAATTAGAAGTGTACTTAACCCAGCTGGATAAAGCGTTAGGGCCAATCTCTGTCAGTGAAAAAGCTGAGATTGTTTCTGAAATAAAAAGTCATGTTTTAGATGCACAAGAAAACAATCCAGAAAAAAGCATGTCCTCTATTTTAAAGTCTTTTGGTGAACCAGAAGCGGTGGCCACGCGCTACTTAACAGAGAGAGGTTTAAAGCCGGCTACACCCGCTAAACGACAGGTTGTAAAATGGCTAACGCTTGGTTTTTTGGGGACGGTTGCTATGGTGTTGTTGTTTGCACTGGTTCTTATTTGGAAGTTTACACCCTTGATAAAAGTGCATGATGTTGATGGTAGAGAAAAAGTAGAGCTTTTGGGAGGGATGCTTAAAGTTGACGTTGATGAAGATACATTCTCTTTTGATGGTGATGATGTTGACTTTAAGTTTAACTTTAGTTCAGATGATGATGATCATCATTGGCTAAAAGATGCTCGACAAGTTGATATACAGCAATTTAAGCTTTTACATATTTTATTCAACAACGGCATGATGGAGTTGAGCAATCATGATGAAGCCGAGCTTGCATGGAAATGTAAATTAAGAGGAGAGCCGGTAAATAATACTGTTAAGGAGGAAGGCGAGGTTTTGTTGATAGACCTAACAAGCTCTGAAAAAGCCAAATGCAGTATTCGTATGCCGCAAGACCTAAAATTAAAAGTTGAAGGTAAAAATGGCAAGGTTGAATTGATTGAGCCCAAGCAGGATGCAGATATAGCCTTACTTAACGGTAAGTGTGAGATTGACCCTGAATATGGAGTTAAGTATCGCTATGATTTACAAGTCAATCAAGGAAAAATGGATGACTTTGTGTCTTCATCCAGCAAAGAAGCTGTGCAAATAAAAGTTAGGGTAAAAAACGGCGTTATCAGTAAATAGTGGGTAAAAAATAGACAGCTTTATATAAAAATAAACAGTATTTTTTTAAGTTACTAATTTTATTGGTTTAATAAAATTATTATTTTTAATAAAAGTTACGATAAATGTAAAAATTATGTATAATGGGTATAGAATGTGCAACAGACCTATGGAGATCGACAAGCATGAAAGACGCCCATTTAACCGCATCAAAATTTACCGATAATATCATTGTTTATGTAGATGATGAGCAAGACAATTTAACCAGCTTTGAAATGCATCTAGAAATGGATTTTGTCATTAAAACTTTTGCAGATCCAATCGAGGCTTTACACTATGTTCAAAATGAACCTAGAGTAGCTATTTTAATTGTTGACCAGGTCATGCCTAGACTGAGTGGTTTAGAGTTGGCAAGGCAGGCCAAAGAAAACAATCCTTTGATGATTTGTATGATGATAACCGGTAATGCAACCAAGCAGTTAGCCATTGAAGCAGTCAAAGACAATACTTTTTGGGATTTTGTCGAAAAGCCTGTTGACTTTGGTTCCTTTGAAATGAGTCAAAAATTGGTTAGAGGTTTAGAGAAATATGTACTGGAAAAAACCAAGTTAGATTACAGAGAAGGTACTTTTGAACTTTTAGCCATGCTCATTGATGATAAAGATGGTCATACCCATAGACATTCCAAACGTGTCTGTGAATGGGCAATGAAAATTGGTAAAAAAATGGATTTAAGTAAAACAGAGTTGATGCGTTTGCAAGAAGGCGCCATGGTCCATGATATTGGTAAGATCAGTATTCCCGATGATATTTTAAAGAAACCTGGTCGGATCAGTGCTTTAGAGAGAAAAATCATTCAGACACATCCTGGCCGAGGTGGAGATATTTTAGAAAGCATACCGCAGTTAAGAGATTTAGCTCCCATGGCCAGAGACCACCATGAACGTCCAGATGGAAAAGGTTATCCTCGTGGCCTAGTTGAAGATGAAATTGATTTATTAACTTCTATTGTTGCTTTGGCAGATTTTTTTGAAGCACTCAGTGCCAAGCGTCCTTATAAAGAGCCCTGGGCCATTAAAGATATTGTTACTGAAATTGCAAAAAACAAAGGCACACAATTCAAAGGGAGTGTTGTTGATGCTCTGTTTGATGTGCTTAAAGAAGAAAAACTCATTGGTGAAAAAGCCTTGGAAGAGGTTATCCAAAGTATCGCAGCTTGAACATGTTCCAAAAACATGCCCAGCTATTTAGAGTGCAACGCCAAGGTTGGTGTTGATAAGCTTGGTCCGTAAATAAAATAGCATACTTTTTTTTTGAATATTCTGACTTTTAGGGCATAATAGATCTACGTGGCTTACCAAGATCGCTATCTATTGTTTATAGAATATTTTAATCAATCTAAGTTTATGTCAGCTCAGACAACTTTGGATGAATTATGGTTAAAAGATCAATCAAAAGATAAAGACTTTTATGGCGGTTTAATTCAAATAGCCGTTTCTTTGTACCATCTTACCCAAGACAATCCCAGGGGTGCAGCAAAAATATATTCTAGAGCAAGAGATATGATTTTAAAGTATGGGGATGAGCACAATGACATTGCATTAAAAAAACTTAGAGATGCCTTGGATGCGCTCTATCAGCGCTCAGACTTAACGGAAATGGAACCTGGAGATCTGGTTAAACTGGTCCCAAAAATTCAAACTTTGCAAAACATCAACAATGCATAAATCTGTTTTGTTGACAGTCTGTGCAGTTTTTTTGCCTTTGCTCTGTTCTGCCAAGGCCAAGTATCATACAGTAGATAAAGCTCTCTGGCAGAAGGCGGTTGAAACAGTTCAGTCTGAGTTAAAGAAAAAACAAAAAAAACGTCCATACAAAGGGAAAATAAAAGATGCCCAAATTGATGCCTTAAGTGCAGACAAGATCTTTTTTCAAAAAGTAGCTTTAAAATTTAAACTTATGAATCATATCATGGGGGCCCCTAGAGGTGATATTTTAGATTCATATATCAATAAACAGTCACAAAAAAGGATTAAAAGTTTTTTACAGCAACACCAGAGAGCTTTTGAAGATAGTGAAAAAAAATATCAGGTCAATGCAACCGGTATAGCAGGTGTGCTCTATATTGAAACCGCCTACAATGCATCGTATATTCAGTATTATCCTGTATTAGAAAGTTTATTAACTTTGGCAGCTTTAGTGGATGATAGCTATAGAAATAATATTATTGATCAAACGATGCAATTATCAAAAGCTTACTCACCCAGTAAGAAGTGGCAAGAAAGAAGTGCTTGGGAGAACAGGGCTAAAAAAATTGGTCAACAATGGTTGCAAGAGTTGGCCGCTTTATTGTTTTTGGCAAATAAATTGTCTTGGGATCAGGCTTTTGTTAACGGCTTAGAAGGCTCGTGGGCAGGAGCCATTGGTTATAGTCAGTTTATGCCTGCAACAGCCATGCAGCATGTAAAATCAAAAGACTTTGATTTTTGGAACTGGGCAGATTCAATTGAATTTACAGCAAAAAAACTGTCTAAACATCAGTGGCATAAAGACCCCCGCAAAGCTTTATTGAAGTACAATCAAGTGTCTTGGTACGCAGAGGTGATCTTAGCCATTCATGAAAAGCTCAATCCATGGTGGGAAAAGCTATCCGCTAAACCTACAGTTTAAACTAGGTCTTTAGGTTTATTTTTTTTAAAGAATCTAAAAAGCAAGGCAATTAAAACAACGAGGGCAATGACCGCCAAGGCAATGCCAGTCAGAGAGCTTTGATACTGTTGTATAAACAGTTTAACTTGACTCAATTCACCATCAAATTTCTTTAAAAGCAGTATAGAGCACAACATAAAAAGACTGACACTGATCATGGATGCAATTAAATCATATACAATAAACTTGTTTCTTGGCATTCTTAAAATGCCAGAGCTTAAAAAAATAGCAGACCTTACGCCCAATAATAGTCTACCAAGGATAATGACTTTGTAGCCATAACGATGAATGTAATGACTGATTTTATGCATGGTATTTTCATTGAAGTTTTGTTTAAAGAAGGGGTGTTGAAAAATCTTAAATCCTAAGTATTTTCCAATGCTGTATAAACAAAAGTCTGCAGTAGAAATAGCAAAAATAGCCATGATAAGCCATACAGGGCTAACAATGCGCTCTTGATAGTAAAGAACAGATAAAAATAAAAGAGCAATTTCTTCCGGGATGGGGATACCAATTCCGCTAACCATCAAGCTTGTGTATATAGCGAGTAGCCACACATAAGTGTTGGCATTTGCCATAAAATCTAAAGACGCTTCAAACATAATTTTAAAGCACTCTAATGCTTTTTTTTAACAATAAGCAATGTTTTTATGAATTTTAATTGAAGCCCTAAAGCCAAGGGATGATGTGCTGTAAAGCCTAAGGCGTATCGGATAAAGACAATATGGTTTTGATATTAAAAAAGGGAATCTTTTTTTAAAATGTAAACTTTTTTATTGATATGTAATAAAAGTTACGGTACGATAAAATTGTATGAATTCAAATACTTCTATAGAAAAGGTTCCCCACATGTCTGAAAACTCTAAACATAAAGAAGCAGGTCAAGCAAGTAGCTCTGAAAATATAAGCTTAAACTGGAAAAGGGTTGAGAACTTGCGTGTGACACGTAAACTGGTCAATGCTTTAAAAAACTTAGAAATTAAATCGTTGTATTTGGTGCCTGCCAATCGCAGAAAAGATGCAAGAAAAAAGTATCTGGGTTACGGCACAAAAAAGATGATGTTTGAAGCTGAAATTAACTTTGTTTTGGATGAAAAATCAAAGTTGATTGAAAAAATAAAATCAAACCCTACAGCCTGGAACGACTATAAAAATGATTGTATTGAAACTTTGTCAGAAGCCTTAATTGCAGAAGATACCGTGGTTAAAGAAGATTCTCTTGGCTTTATTCAAATGGCATGTGGGGTAAGAATTAAAGATGAAGTCGTAGGGGTATTAAGGTGTGATGGCATAGTCTCGGGAAAACCCAATGATTTAACCAATGCCAAAATTTTTGAACAGTTATCCAGCCTAAAAATAGACCAAAAAGAGTTTAAAGCCTTGGTCAAAACTTTGCCATTTTTTACCAGTGAAAAAGTTGCGGTGGTGAGTAATGTATTGACCATGCTCAGTGAAGAAATTGGTTCATTCTTAGAAGAGTCCGTGAAAGAAAATGAATCAACGGCTGACTCTGGGCAACATAATCATAGTGGTTTGATTACACGTAATCCTATGATTTTAGAGATTATTCGGCAAATAAAATTGATTGGTTCTTCGGATAGTTCAGTTATTATTTATGGAGAGTCAGGAACGGGTAAGGAGCTTATTGCCAATTTAATTCACAAAAATTCAACACGTCAAAATAAGCCTTTTGTTACCATTAATTGTGCAGCATTAACTGAAACGATTTTAGAAGCTGAGTTGTTTGGTTATAAAAAAGGAGCCTTTACGGGGGCTGGGGCGGACAAAAAAGGTTTATTTGAGGTTGCAGATAAAGGCACCATCTTTCTCGATGAAGTAGGTGAGATGAGTTTATCCTTGCAAGTAAAAATATTGCGCTTAATTCAAGAAGGAACCTTCATGCGTGTGGGTGATACACAGATGCGTAAAGTAGATGTTAAGGTTGTATCAGCTACGCACCGAGACTTGCGACAAATGATAGAGTTGGGAAAGTTTAGAGAAGATTTGTACTACCGTTTGGCTGTTGTAGAGTTATCTTTACCGCCTTTGAGAGATAGACAAAAAGATATTCCAATTTTGGTCAACCACTTTTTACAGGAGTTTCAGAAAAAAACCCAAAAAAGTGAAATCACCTTATCCAGTGAAACCTTAAAAGTCCTAGAAGAATATTATTGGCCTGGAAACGTCAGAGAAATGAGAAACGAAATTGAGCGTTTGGTTGCTTTAAATCCAAGCAACAGCATGATTAAAACCAAAGACCTGTCAAAAAAGTTTTTCTATGAAAGTCACCCAGAAAGCATGTTGGTTAGCAATGAAAATGAAGAAGGCTTTATAAAAAAATTGGTGGATGACTTTGAGCGCAACTTGTTGTTAAAGTACTTGCGCAAGCATAAATGGAATAAAACGCAAGTAGCCAAACTTTGTGGGATCACCAGACAAGGCTTAAATAAAAAAATATCCAAGTATAATTTAGATAGACGTAAATTTTGATGATTGAATTGCAACAACACAATGGAGAAACATTATCTTTGGCCAAGGTGCCACAGAAAATTGTTTCATTGGTCCCTAGCGTAACAGAAACCATGATTGAATGGGGACAAACACCCATTGCAAGAACACAGTTTTGTATTTACCCCAAAGCCGCAGTAAAAATGATTCCGCATATCAAAGGTACAAAAAATCCTAACCTCAATGCAATCAAAGACTTAAATCCAGACTTGATTATTGCCAATAAAGAAGAAAACAGACCTGAAGATATTGATTGCTTGCAAAAAGATTTTCCTGTTTGGATTAGCTATCCTGAAGATATAACGTCTACAATTAATTATATGAATGATTTGGCTAAGCTATGTCCAAATCATGAAAAAATTGAGGCTGATATTAAGAGCGTGAAACAGTATTTTTCAAAATTAAATAAAGACCCTAACAATCACAGGATTGCTTGTTTTATATGGAAAAAGCCATGGATGGTTGCTGCAGACCAAACTTATATATCAAGCTTAATTGAAAGTTATAGTAAAAATGCTTTTTCAGATTTACAGCGCTATCCAATGATTGATCTTCTTGATCTAAAAAAAAATGAAGTTACAAATGTTTTTTTGCTAACAGAGCCGTTTTGTTTTAACGATACACACAAGCAAGAGTTTGAAGATTTTTTTAATGAAAATAATCTTAAGATGTCAGTGTCAGTTTTAAATGGAGAAAATTTTACTTGGCCAGGGCCAAGATCAGTGCAAGCAATAGAAGAAATGAAAAGGGTTTTAAATTAATATAGGGTTAAAAGAGTAATGCAGCCAGTTAAATTTGGAAAATACATGTTGGTCGACATGATTGCATCAGGCGGGATGGCAGAGATCTATAAAGGCTTTGCTAAAAGTGCTGATAAAAAAATGTATTCCATTGCAATTAAGCGGATTTTACCTCAATTTGCCAAAGATGAAGAGTTTGTTGCCTTGTTACTAGATGAAGCAAAAGTGATGGTCTATATGAATCATCCTAATATTGTTTCTATTATAGAATTTGGTAAAGTGGATGAAAGCTACTACATTGCTATGGAGTATGTAGAGGGTCCAACGCTACAAAAACTATTTAAAAAAGTACGGGCAAAAAATGAGCTGCTGCCAGTCCCTATTGCGTTGTTTATTATCAGAGAAATAGCGCAAGGCTTAGGCTATGCTCACAGAAAACTAGATAGTGATGGCAATGCCATGAATATTGTGCATAGAGATATCAGCCCGGCCAATATTTTAATTTCTTTTGCTGGAGATGTTAAAATTACAGACTTTGGTATATCCAAGGCAGCCAATCAAAATCATCATACACAAGTGGGGATTATCCGCGGTAAAACCGGTTATATGTCACCGGAACAGACCCGTGCTGGAATGGAGATTGATGGTCGCAGTGATTTGTTTTCTTTGGGCGTTATCATGTATGAGCTGCTTACGGGCAAACGTTTGTTTAAAGCAGATTCGGTTCCAAAAGCATTAAAAATGGTAAGAGAAGGTGAGATTCCTCCAATTAGTCAATTAAGACCCGGTCTCCCAGCCAGTTTAGAAAATATTGTTTACAGAGCATTGCAACGTAATCCCAGTGAACGGTTCCAAAGTGGTGAAGATTTTTGCGATGCTTTGAATGAGTTTTTAACCAAATACTCGGCAGCAAAAAACTTTACACGCGTCACACACAATGATTTGCAAAAATATGTTCATAATTACTTTGCGCATTCTATTGAAGAGACAAGAGCCTTTATGCAGCAATATGAAAATATTGAAGAAACCATTTCTAGGCAAATGACTGCCTCAAAAAATATTGATAGAACATTAACTGAACCCAAAGTTTTGGTTGCAAATCCAAACTTTGACGGTGAAACACTCTCGTCAGGCGGTATGAATATAAGTCAGTTGGAAGACAGTATTGCCACTGGCGGTTCAGTGAGTCATATGGACTCATCTGGGACTTATACCAAAGCCAAAGAAGCAAAATATTCTTCAGGGTATTTGTGGGTAAAAAAACTTATGCTACCAGTTATGATTTTTGTTTTTACAGGAATCATTGTGGCTGGTTTTATGATGAAAAAAAATAAAAAGAAAAACATTTCAAGTGTGGAAATGCCAGTGTACTCAAATCCTGCAGGAGCTGAGATATATATAGATAATATACGTTGGCCAGATAAAACACCAACCAAGATAACGCTGTTAGAAAAAAAAGAAGTCACCATTTTGTTTAAAAAACAAGGTTATAAAAACTTAATCAGAGTTTTAAACCCTACGGAAGACTCGCAATCACTTAATGTTACTTTAGAAGAAGGAAGCTCAGCGGGTACAAGGGGAACCGTTATTGTCTCAACCGATCCAAAAGGGGCAACAGTTTACCTGGATGGAGAAAAAATTGATGGCACAACACCTTTAGAAGTAAAAGTGGCCATTGGTAAAGACAGTAAAATAACCATAGAAAAAAATGGTTACAAAACCGCACAAACCTATGTCAATATGGCTGAACTTGAAGTGATTGAAAAATCAATTGTTCTTTCCAGAGATGATACTAGACGTTACAGAGTAACACCACCCAAGGTTAAACCTTTGCCCAAGCTTGGTGGAAAGGCATCAAAGAAACAACCGGTTGCTAGGATTAATCTTAGTGTGGCAACCTCGCCTTGGGCAGAAGTGTTTTTAGACGGAAAGAAAGTGGGGGTATCTCCTTTTGTAGGTTTAAAAGTTAAGCCAGGTCGTCATAAGATTCGTTTTGAAAATAAACAGTTTAATTTAAAACCCATGACCGTGACGGTGACGTTTCCAAAAGGTACAGATATAAAGTGTATCTATGATCTTAATAAACGTAGCGGCAACTGTGAGTGATTTTTTAGCATAAAAATATATTGATGTTTCAATACATCATAAAAAAGTTTTTTTTGTAGATTGTATGTGCTTTATGTACAATCTTTAGAAGTTGTTATGAGAAATTTAAAAAAAGAAAAATTAAATGGATTTACATTGCTTGAGTTGATGGTAGCCATAGCTATAGGGAGTATACTGCTGGCCATAGCAATACCCGCATATTTAAACTACATTAAAAAATCAAAGTTATCTGAAGGTTATTTGATGTTACAAAAAATAGTTCATGGTGTCTATGCTACATATCATAAACCCCTATTGGTAAAAATTGATGGTGATACATACTTTGGTGAAAATCGTTTTCCCTTGGGACATACGCCGTTGAATAATGTTGGATATATTCAAAATGGAACTCGTTATAGCAGTTATGCTCCAAAACCGGATAAAGATAATGAAATAAGAATTAAAATAGAAGATCCTGTGTGTTATGCTCAAGACAGTGTAGCTAAACGATGTGGAGCAATACAATCTTTTACTCCAAGTATATTTGATAACCTTGGTTTTGACTTACAAGTGGTTGGAGGAAATTATAAGTTTTTAACTGACTCCTACTTTATTCCAGTCATAAAAACCCATCAAGACTTGGTAAATATCTTAACAGCCGAGGGCCATCCTGCCGTTTATAGAAAAAATAACAGCTATGGTGTAGGAATTCATCACACAGCCATTGTCTCAGTGGTGGCTGATTTGGATGGTGATTTAGACATGACCATAGGCACGGACAGGGTTTGTGCCAATAATGCGGCACGGTTTTCTTTACATTCACCTCGAGCAACCTATATTTCAAGAATATTGTACATTGATCAAAATACCGGTGAGTTAGAAAGCAGCGCTGGCCTTCTACAAGAAAACTTAGGTGAGTAAAAGCCTGTAACAACTGTTATCTAGTTAAAATGTTTCTAAACATATAAAGTCACTTTTAAATAAAATGTAAAAATATAGAGTTAAGATAAATTAACCCCAAATTTTTTGCCACCAGCTTTTCTTTTTCTCTGACTTCTTTTCTTTAGGCTTTAAGTCTACTTTTTTACGAATATCATTGATATCCCAGCGGGTCAGATTGGCTAGGTTTTGTGCCCAATTTTCTTTTCTTAATTCAAGTTGATCAAAATAAGCTTTGGCTGCATTACACTCACTCACTTTACCTTTCCAAGGATGATGAATGATGTAGCGTGATTGAAAGTTTTGCTGATCTTGTGTTTCTTTAAAAACAATATCTTGAGGAAAAGTTTTATTATTGTAACGGGCGTGTAAACGAGTAACTTTTACTGGCTGAGCTTGTTGGGGCATCCTTCTAGGCATGATGGTTCCTGGATTGGGTTGAATAGGGTAGTTTTTTTTATCATCCAACCAAAATACACCCAGAGACTTAAGTTCTTCATTGCTTAAAGGATCGGCTGCACATGGATCACACCAGCCCATATCCCAAAAATATTCTGTAAAAATGCTTTGGCCGCCTTCTTTTTTAACTTGGGCAGAAAAGGTGTCTTTATAAAATTGAGCAAAGTCATTTTGCACATATTCTGGCAATTCAATATTACTGGGGAACTTAACGGTTCTATAATTGCTGGACTCAACACGGCCGTCTTTAGTCAAAATATAAATAATAATATCTTGATCACCTTTGGCATTGATGGTGCCCAAGCGTATAGGCAACATAAACTTGTTACTTTCAAAAGCAACTTGTAGTGGGTTAAGGTAACTCAAGCCTGTTTTGTTTTGTTCTTTGATATTGACTTTGGCCACAAAAAACTTCATCCCAGATTTTATATAAGGTTTTAAGGCTTTTTGTGCTTGATCGGGAATTTTATAACCATTTTGGGTAAGCCAGGTTTCTAGACCTTTGGATTCTTTTGCAGATAAAATAACAATATCATATTCACCAACAGTATATTCTGCTTCCACTGTTACACCCAAACTTTTGGCAGAAGCTTTTCCTTTAGCCCTACCAAGCTGAGCAGTAGGCGCACTGCTCATTTCCATGGTTCGTCTGTATACTTGCTGACAGGGATTGCGATCAAAATATTCTACCAGACGCGGGGCTGTATAACTATCCAAGTGTTCAATGGTAGCCTTATCACCGATATGAATTTGATCTTTTTTAAGAACAGAAGGAACAGGAATAACAACAGCAAAATCTTTAAGGTCACCTTGATAATCATTCATCATACTGATGACTGTTTTGTTGTCGTGTCTAACCATAACAACTTTTGAGGCTTGGTTAAATAATTTTGCATCTGCTTTGGCAACATAAAAGCCACAAAAAGCATAAAGATTGCTGCTGACAAACAATAAAACAAGTAAAATATTTTTCATAGAAAAGATCCTCAAGGTAAGTTTAAAGAAATTTTAATATACCGCGTCTGAGCATTTATGCCAAAAAATGCTATTTTTGAACCATAAAAAATTAACGATTAGAAATAAGATCTTGGTGAATCAAGTCATCTTTATTCAAAAAAATTAAGGGCTTGTGAATATAACGCGCACCTGGAATGTAAGGGAAAAGTATGCCCACACAGTCTTGGTTAAGGGTTACATTGATACTGCGGACTGTATTGTCTTGCCAGTTTCTTTGTGGAGGAGAAATGCTTATAGGACTTTGAGTACAAGCAACAGGTCTATAAAAAAAGGCATCGAAGGCTTGGGCATTGTTAGATATGGGTGAGATTGACCCTAAAAAACGCTGACGTTGATAGGGTTTTGTCGGTTCATCAATCACCAATGAAAAGTAACTTTTTTTGTGCAAATCATCCGTGGCAAAGCGAATGTAGTTGTGTTTTAAAATGGTGTTTTCTTGGCCTACCGCCAGCCATACACTGCTCTCAAGTTCTTTGTAAACTCCCAGCAGTCTGTTTTGATTTTGTGCAATGGCTTTTTGTTGCTGGATATAGCTTTGGTTGTAACTCGGATTTTGGTAACTGGCTTGGGGTTGACTGGCAAAATTGTCATTGTCTGTGCAAGATAATAAGAGTAAAAGGGTGAAGCTAAAGCATAAAAAAGTAAATTTTCTAATAACGCATAGCATTCTTCTTGAGTTACCACTAAGTTGATGTATTGTAAAGATTCAGATGAACAAACAAAAAGGCAGCTTTTTAGACTATATTCATAATGGTAACATTCTTATTGCTGATGGCGGTATGGGAACCTTACTATCGCAATCTGTTAATCCCAATACCTGTGTTGAAGCATTAAACTTAACGGCCCCAGAAAAAGTTGAACAAGCCCATGCATCGTATATTGAGGCGGGCAGTCAACTGATTGAAACCAACAGCTTTGGCATCAATTATCATAAACTTAAGCCTTATAAACTTGAAGATAAAGTGGAAGAGCTGTGTACAGCTGCAGTTACGCAAGCAAAAAAAGCCAGAGCCAACAAACCAGTTTGGATTGCTGGTTCAGTTGGCCCTTTAACTCAACGCCGAAGAGAGTTAGACCTCTACACAGAAGATGATATTCAGGGAATGTACCTTGAGGCCATGCAAGCTCTGGCCAATGCTGGAGTTGACTTAATTGTTTTAGAAACCTTTACCCGTATCTCTGATTTGGATGTAGCCTTAAGTCAGGCCAAAAAAATAGGACTCCCCATTTTAGCTCAAATGGCTTTTGGAGATCATGGTGTAACGGATGAAGGTGTTTCAGTAGAGAAATTTAAGCAGGTGACTCAAAACCTTGCTGCCGATGCCATTGGGAGCAATTGTAAAATTGGCCCACACTTGGTGTCCAGTGTCGTTCATATGCAATCACAAGGCTCACAAAAACCTATTTCAGTTTTTCCAAATGCCGGCTATGCACAGCAAGTGGATGGTCGATACGTTTATGGAGCTTCTCCAAAGTACTTTGCACAAAAATTAGCCGAGTGTGTGAGTGAAGGCGCCCAAATTTTAGGAGGCTGTTGTGGTACGAGTCCAGAACACATTCAAGCACTTCATGCTTTGCTTGAAAGCCAAAATATTAAGCAAGTAGAGCTTAGAAAGCCAGCGCAAATTGAAGTAGAAAGTTCTCCCCATCAAGGTGATCACCATGATAACGCGGTTTTAGCTAAAATAAAAAGCCCACAGATCTTTACTACAGTTGAAGTGGAGCCTCCCAAAGATCTTAACCTATCTCGAAGTTTAGAAAATATTCAAATGCTTTGCCAAGCCGGCTGTGATGCTTTGAATATCCCAGATAACCCTTTGTCCATTGTGCGGCCAGACCATGTTATTTTTGCAGATATTGTTAAACAACATGCTGATATTCCGGTTATTTTACATTTAACCTGTAGAGATAAAAACTTAATTGCTTTAAGGTCCAATATTTTAGGAGCCATGATGGCCAAAGTGGATTCTATTTTAGCTGTGACTGGTGACCCCGCGTCTTTAGGCGGGCACCCAGGAGCAACATCGGTGTATGATGTGCAATCGGTGGGTTTAATTGAACTGATTGATAGCATGAACGAGCAGATGCAACAATCGCATCCTTTAAGCATTGGTGTGGCGTTTAACCCCAATATTAAAGGCGAATTGGGTGTTAAAACAGCCATGGATAAACTGGCAAAAAAAATTAAGGCCGGAGCCCACTTTATAGAGACGCAACCCATTTTTGATTTGGAAAAATTAGAGTTTATGACGCAACAAAAACAAGCCATGCAACTGCCCGTCTGTTTAGGCATTATGCCCTTGTTGGGGCAAAAAAATGCAGAGTTCTTGCACAATGAAGTCCCGGGCATGAAAATTCCTAAAGAAATTAGACAAAGGCTGACAGGACTAAAACGCCAGGCTGCTCAGCAAGAAGGCCTCAACATTGCCAAAGAAATCATTGACCAGGCAAAAGCCAAAGGTTTTAATAATTTTTACATCATTCCCCCCATGAAAAAATACCACCTGGCCGCAGAACTGGTGGAGCATATCCATAAAAAATAGTCCTTGTAAAAAATGCTTAGAACTTTTTTAACTTGCATTTAAAAACACTGCATCAAAACTCTTGTATTTGTTATTGAACAAAGGAAAGAATAAAAATATACATTTTGCGAAAGCATTGAGTTTCTTTTTTGAGACTGCCTAATGGTTTTTAACAATGATGCAATTTATGATGTTTTGCAGCTTCAGTTTATGAAGCTGCTTTGATCAAATCTTTTAAACAAGCATTGGGTTCAAATTGAGGGCCGTGTTTTAAAGAAAGTATCTTGAGTTCTTTATGCAAGGTTTCTAGACCAATGCTTTTAGCGTAGGCGCATAAACCACCTCTAAATGGCGGGAAGCCTGTGCCCAAAATCATAGCAATATCAATATCTCTGGCGCTTTCAACAATCTCTGCTTCAAGGCAACGGGCGGCTTCATTGAGCATGACAAACATTAAGCGCTGTTGAATCACTTGGCTGGATATCTTAGACAGGTTCTGTGTAAAAGGAATGGCTTTGTTGATTTGTTTTTTATTCTTATGCCAATAAAAACCTTGGCCAGATTTTTTACCCAATAAGTTTTGATCAATCATTTTTTCAATCTCTTTGGCAGCAGGTGGAAAATAATCAAACTGGCTTTTTAGAAAGGTTCCCACTTTATAGCCCACATCAATGCCCACTTCATCAAGCAATTCAAAGGGTCCCATGGGCATACCAAATTTTTTAATGGCTTTATCAACTACCGCAATGTTAATCCCTTCATGCGCCATTTGTAAGGCTTCATTGAGGTATATCCCTAAAATACGATTTACCAGAAAGCCAGGACTGTCTTGAACAACCACGGGTGTTTTACCCAAAGCTAAAGCAAGCTTGTAGGTGCTGGCCAAGGTTTTTTGGGTGGTTTTACTGGCCGGAATAATTTCAACCAGAGGCATTTTATGAACCGGATTAAAAAAGTGCATGCCAATAAAGTTGCTGGGTTTTTTTACACTTTTACTCATTTCATTGATGGATAAGGCGGATGTGTTGCTGGCAATAATAGCATCACTGTTGCTAACAGTCATCACCTCTTTAAAGACGGACTTTTTAACATCCATGTTTTCAACCACAGCCTCTAAAATAAAATCCGCTTTTTCTAGGCCGGCATACTCAAGACTGGGAGAAATATTCAGTAACTTTTGAATTTTTTCCTGAGGACTTATTTTTTTACGTTTAAGCAACTGTGAGAAAAGTTTGTTGGCAATATTCATGGCTTTATGCAGCGCATGCGATTGAATATCTTTTAAACGTACAGAGTAGTTTTTATGCGCAAACAACTGAGCCAATCCACCGCCCATAACACCTGCACCCAGAACAGCAACCTCCTGTATTTCAGTCGCTTTACTGTTAAAGTCTGTTTTCTTCTTGGCCTCAATATCCAAAAACAGTTGAACCAAATATTTACAAACATCGGAGCTTAATAGTTTTGCCAAACCTTGTGCTTCAATGTCATAGGCAATGCTGGATTTTTTCTGATAGGTTTTTTCTATAACGTCCAGAGCTTCCAAAGGCGCAGGGTAGAATCCTTGTGTGTTTTTTAAGATGGTTTTTTTGGCTTTGGGATAAATGACTTTTTGTCTAAACACAGCGTTGTTTTGCAAAGTTTGCATAAGCCTTTCAGACAGGGAGGCTTTTTTCTTTTTAGGAAGAATGCCGTCTCCCTCTAAAATTAAGCGTTGCGCATAATCCAATAACTGTGCTTGGGGCAGAACAGCATTGACCAACTGCAAACGCAGCGCTTTTTTGGCGTTAATACGTTTGCCAGTTAAGATCATATCCAAGGCAGACGTTAAACCAATGAGTTGAGGTAAACGCTGGGTTCCTCCCCAGCCAGGCAAGATGCCAATTTGCACTTCAGGAAGAGCCATTTGAGTTTTACTGGTGTCACTGGCAATTCTGTAATCACAGGCCAAAGCCAGCTCAAGACCCCCGCCCAAACAGATACCATCAATAACAGCAACAGAAGGAACCTTAAGGTCTTCAATTCTTTTCATCAGCACTTGGCCTTGACGTGACTTTTCAAAGGCAATTTGTGTATCGCTAATGGTCAAGATTTGAGTAAGGTCAGCACCGGCAATAAATTGTCCTGTTTTTTGGCTATAGATAACAAGACCTTTTAAGGTTTTATGTTGCTCTACTTGATCTAGAATAGCGTTAAACTGTTTTACAAAATCATCGGTGATAATGTTTACACTTTTGTTTTGAGTATCTAAACCAATCAAAGCAACATTGGCTTTAGTAATACTGAGATTGATATCTTTGTTTTTATTTTGTACCATCGCTTTGCCTCATTAAAAATTACGGTTCATGCTTTTTCTATTATCATGGCGCCACCTTGACCACCACCAATGCATAAGCTGGCCAAGCCATACTTGGCTTTTTGTTGCTGTAATGTTTTGGCCAAAGTTAAAACAATTCTTGTCCCAGAAGTTCCCACGGGATGACCCATGGCAATGGCGCCACCGTGAACATTCACACGGTCTCTTTTAAAACCATCTAAAACATCTTTATTGGCAATGTGTTCAGCCAGGCTTGGCTTTTCAAAAACTTTAAGTACAGATAAAACCTGAGCAGCAAAGGCTTCGTTGATTTCAATGTAATCCATTTGACTGAGTTTCATCTCTGCTTGTTGCAAAACCTTGCTGCTAGCAGCAACAGGGCCAAGCCCCATACGCTTGGGATCAACGCCAGCAAAAGCATAGTCTTTTATCCATGCAATGGGTTTAAGTTTATGTTGCTTAACAGCATCTTCACTGGCAAGAATAACTGCAGCTGCGCCATCGGTGATGGGGCAGCTGTTGCCCACCGTAACGCTGCCATGTTGACGATCAAAATAGGGTTTTAGTTTTTCTAAAGCTTCTAGCGTTTGTTCTGCTCTTGGGCCAATGTCCTGACTGAGCAAGTCTTTTTGACCCTCTAACCATATGGGCATGATTTCATGCTTGTAAAAACCATTTTTGATGGCGGCCGTTGTTTTTTGATGGCTTTTTAAAGCAAACTGATCTTGTTCTTGCCTACTGATATTAAACTCATTGGCCAGAATTTCTGCGGTTTGTCCCATGCTAAGGCCACAAAATGGATCTTTAAGACCTTCCAATAAACCAATAATAGGCTTAAGCATGCTGGGCCTAAAGCCAGCAAAGGTTTTTAATTTTTGTAAAGCTGTTTTGGAGCGTGCAAGCTGGCCAAGCCAGTCCGCCATACTGGGTGGAAAAATCAGTGGAATTTGTGACATGGACTCTGTGCCACCGGCAAGAACAAGCTCAGCGTTGCCAGCCTGAATTTGATCAATCCCAGAGGCCAAAGACTGCATGCCTGATGCGCAGTTTCTTGCCACGGTGTAAGCTGAAATGCGTTCATCAAACCCCGCCATCAAAGCAATAACCCGTGAGATGTTGGCAGCATTCATGGGTTGGGCAACACAGCCAAAAATAACTTCATCAATGCTTTCATGGGCAATGTTCGTTCTGTACAACAACTCTTTACTGACCAGAGCCCCCAAGTGTTGGGGAGAGGTTTTTGCCAGAGCAGTGCCCGCTTTGGCAAACGGGGTTCTAAGACCATCAATCAGAGCAATTTTTTTTGTTTTCATCAGTAGGTATTGTAATTCACTCATAGGCAAAAACCAAAAATTATGGTTTTATTTTAAACATTTATATGGCTCAGGTATTGGCCTAACTTTAGTTCTTTAAATATGCATGAGCCAATGTTACAATAATTGGTACAATATGTTTTTATATTTAAAAAATACTATTTTAGTTATTGTAGTTGTAAGCCTTGTGGGTATTGAAAATGCTTGGGCTTGGGGGCCAGCAACGCATTTGCATTATGGCTATGAGATTTTAAGCCAGTTGCACCTCTTGCCAACAGCTATGGCAGACTTGCTCAATCGTTTTCCTAAAGTTTATTTATACGGAACCATCAGTGCCGATATCGTGTTGGCCAAAAAGTTTGGTAAAGATTTTCATCATTGCCACCATTGGCACAATGGCTTTTCTTTGTTGGATTATGCAGAGTCAGAGAGAGAGCAAGCCTTTGTATGGGGTTACCTTTCACATTTGGCCGCAGACTGTATCAGTCACAATTGTTTTGTCCCCAGTCACATGGTTTTATCTTACGATAAAAAATTTCTTAATCACATGTATTGGGAGCTGCGTTTTGACAAAGTACTGACTGATGAAAAAATCTTAAATTTGTTTCACGAGTTAAGCAAAGATAATTTTACAGATTGTGATGCTTTATTTGAAAGAAACATCCAAATGCGTTTGATGGATTTTTCCTTTAATAAAAAAGTATTTCAAAAAATATTGATATTACAAGGGGTAAGCCAATGGCAAAACATGTTGCATAAAATGCAAAACAATGACCGTTGGCAATTGTCAATCGAGACGGTGGAACACTATCGCCAGCGTTCATTGAATGCGGTTGTAGATTTGCTGACCCATAGAGACGATGCTGCCATACTCCAACATGACCCACAAGGTGTCAAAAGGCAGAAGTTGGCAGGAAAATACCGTAGACAAATGCGTTTTTCTTTAAACTTGAAGCATGAAGACGTTCAAGAGAAAGTCCAGGAGTTGGCTAAACTTTAGTTTGGTTTCTAAGGCAGCTTTACACATGAGTAGCATAAATTTTACACCCCCAGTTCAGCCGCAAGATCATACGGACGATATTTTCCGGCAGTCCCTGCTCATGGCAGACAGCCTAAGAACCAGGGTAAAAAGCAAACGTTATTTTACCCGTTTGGTTGAGTCCAATGTGGATAAAGCAACCAAGCAATCGGCTTTGCTGGCTTTGATCATGGTCAGTTATTGGGATAAAGATTTTATCCAATGTGAGCAATACTGCAAACAGTTGATCAAACTGGATACTTACACCTCATACAGTCTATTTGCCCTAAACTTAATGTATGAAATGAACAAAGTCTTGGGCAAGCAACATACACTCAACGCCATCGCAAGTTTAGTGGATAAAATTAACAAAAAATTAAATATAAATTAGATCAAATACAAAACAGTAAAAAAACTTTTGTGCTGTTGTGGATTTATTCGGTTAAGGTTACCGTTAAGGGGTCAAGTTTCTTGTTGTCTTTGAGTAGCTCAAAATGCAAATGCGGTCCTGTTGAGCGTCCGGTGCTGCCAACTTCAGCCACAACATCACCTTTGCTTACGCTATCGCCTTTTTTAACCTTGATTTTGGATAAATGCGCGTAGCGTGATTCGTAGCCCTTATCATGCTTAATAATCAAGACATTACCATAACGGCCTTTTTTACCGGCATACTTGACCGTTCCGCTCAGAGCAGCCTTCACGGGGTCACCCACTTTGCCTCTAAAATCCAAACCGCCATGAAAAGCCAACTTATGGGTAAAAGGATCAAGCCTTGCTCCGTAAGAAGAGGTTAGTCGTTTAAGCTCAGGTAAGTGTAAGAGGTTTTTCTTGTAGCGTTTGGTGTCGGCTTGAAAAGTCTCGTAACTTGGAATTTCGTCTTTGATATCCATGCTTTCTTCCACCCCCCCTTGAAAGTTCTCAGGGTTTTCTTGGTCCTGACTAAGGTCAAGTGGAGAGCGTTCATTATCACGCTGTGCAGAATTGTTGCTTTCTGGTGTTGAAGGCTGATCCATACTCATATCTTCATCCTCCAGAGAATGGGAGGCCATTTCTTGAACATTGGCATCGTCGTGGGCCGCATGTTCATGGCTTGTCTGTTTTTCCTGCGGATTTTGAGTTTCCATTTGCGTCAGGCCTATGCTGCTATCGGCAATTTGACCATTAAGATCTTCTTGTTTATCTTCCGTAACCGTAGATTCAGTGTTGGGCTCATTTGAGCTCTCCTCGGCCATATCTTGGACATGATCATGAATACTGGGGACATCCAGCATAGAATTTTCTTTTGCAGTTGCTTTTTTTGCTCTGGCTTTTGTGGTTTTTTGACTAACCTGGCTTTTGATACTTTGGTCTTCAACTTGTAAGGGCTTTTCTTTGAATAAAGAAAAAACAAACAGGCTTAAAGTTAAAACACACAAGATAATGGCAAAACTGAGCAAGTGATTGCTATTGAAACGCAGTTTAGAACTTTTTTGGCTTTTAAGCTCCAGTTTAAAGTCCTGATTTTTTTGCAACAGTTGAGGTAAAATTTTAAAGGGTTTAACCTTGGTTTTTTCTGAAATAATTTCAGGGATTTGCGCTGTTTTAGGGTCGGTTAGGGGCTTTTTAGGGTCCACATTGACCTTAATTTTTACTTTTTTGGTTTTGGGCGGCTCCAGGCTGTCGTTCACGGCCGGTTTGAGGCTATCCAAGTTCAGCAACTGGGTTTTTTCCTGGGTATTGTTTTGTTCTTCTTGGGCAGCCAGTCCCAAAGCGCTGTTTTCAGAGGTTTTTTGTAATTTGAGGATGGTTTTACATTTTGGGCAAGGCAACTTAATCCCATAACTCATGGTAAAAACGTTTTGACATTTTTGATAGCTCAACTCACCAGGCTTGCTGATGGGCGCTTCAAAGCTGTGCTGACATGTGTTGCATTGTATGTTTAACATTGTTTCCTCTTACCCTTATAATTAAGCAATTTAGATGCCAAGAATAAAATGTCAAGTTGTTGATATTATTAAAGATAATCGTGCAAAAACTCACCATATTGCGACATGTTTTTCTTAAAAAAGTTCTGAAATATCCAAGATCTTTATGCTACAATTGTAGATCTAGACAAGGAAAATGAAGTAAAAAAAACTTAACCCAGGAGGTTGTACACTAATGTCATTAAAAAAAACATCTGACTTAAAAGGACACCAAGACTTAATTCAATCTGATTTTGAGCTGAGAAAACTGGCTAAGGATCACCAAAAATTTGAAAAACGTTTAGAAGATCTAAACAAACAAAAATTTTTAAACGATCACGATGAACGAGAAATGAAAAAAATTCAAAAAATGAAGCTGGTTTTAAAAGATCAAATGATGAAACGTTTATCCGTGATCAACTAAGCTGTTTTACAGTCCTTAAAAAGGGCCCCTAGGGGCCCTTTTTTAATGTAAAAAATGTTTGAGTGTTGAACAAGCTTGCATTTTTACATATTCTTTATAAAAGAAAGGATGTTTAAAAATACTGTATACTGGGTAAGCCTAATGTTTGTGTGTGTACTCTTTTATTCATGCAACAAACAAAAAAAAATTTACAAGCAGTTGTACAAAGACAGTCAAAGCATCACACAAAAAATCATCAGCTTTGGTCCGAGACCCGTGAACAGCCCTGCACATCAACAGGTTCAAAACTACATAGAAAGCTATTTAAAGTCTCAGCAAATTCAATTGGAAAAGCTTCAATTCACTGCCAATACGCCCATTGGTCCAGTCCCCATGACCAATCTACGCTACGCAATTGCATCTCCAAAGGCAAAGTATCCCAGCATACTTTTATCAGCCCATTATGATAGCAAAATTTTACCCGGGAAAAAGTTTCTGGGTGTCAATGATGCGGCAACATCGGTAGCGTTGATTCTTGCACTGACCCCCATCATTCAAAAATTAAAGTTGCCATACGTGGTGGAAGTGGTTTTCTTTGATGGTGAGGAGCCTATTAAACAGTGGGTAGGCAAAGATAATCTTTATGGCAGCAGACACTTTGCCACGCATCACCTTCCTTCCGCCAACATCGCTTATGCTATTTTATTGGATATGATCAGCGATAAAGATTTGAATTTAGTACGGGCCCATGCATCGGATAAGTCTTTATCCAAATTGTATGAAAAAGTATTAACAGATATGAAATGGTCGCATGTTCTGGACAAACGTTTGTCGTTTATTCAGGATGACCATTTATCCCTGATTAGAGCCGGCATCCCCACCTTACTGATCATGGATTTTACCTACGGTGGTCCCAGAGGTCCCGGTATTTTTTGGCACACGGAGCAAGACAACATGAGCAATGTTAGCTTTGAAAACACGGCCAAAGTGGGTCAGTTGGTGCTAAGAATTTTAGATCACTTTAAACAAACCATGGTTCAAGTTCCGTAGCCATAGCGCCAAAGCTCCATGACTTCAATGCTATAAAAATGCTTGAAGTTGTTGGTGGAGATCAGACAAATTGTCATGATTTAGCAAGGTATGATCGGCCAGAGCAAGGGTGGCTTGGAGTTGCTGAGCCTGCAGGTTTTTTGAAGACTCCAGTTTTTCATTGTGGATAAATTGTTCAAGGCTGTCGGCATTTTCTGCCCGGCCTCTATGCTTAGCCCGCTCAAATCTAAGCTCAACTGGAGCATCAATGCATAGTAAAATAAAATTAGGGTAATGGGCTCTAAACAGTTTGACTTCACTGGGATGCCTAAAGGAGTCCACCACAATTTTTTTGCTGGGCCTGTGCTTAATTTTTTCCAGGGTTTTTTTTGCCAAAACATCCACGCCGTGCTCTTGGCGCAGTTGCGTGCCTATATCAATAAAGCTCAGGCGCGTCTCTGCAATGCCTTTTTCTGCCATGCTCTGGCGCAAGACATCGGATAAAGAGTAAAAATCATAACCCTGCTCGGTTAAAAAAAGGGCAGCGGCACCTTTGCCAGAGGCATTGGTACCGGTTAAGCCTATAATAGATTGAGGAGATGAGCTTAGCAAAACAAGACTTTAGTCGTCATCTTCTTCATCAAAGATATCATCTTCATCAAGACGCATTTCACCCTCTTCAGAAAAGCTAAACAAGTCTTTTTCTGCATCTGCTGGCGAGCGGGTAAAAGAGTCTTCACCAAAGGTTTCATCAAACTCAGAAAGCTCATCAACGACGCTGTCTTTTTCATCGTAATCAAATTCTTCATCGTCATCAAAGCTAACCGGATCACGTAGCGGTGACTCAGTATCAATCAACGTTGCATCTGGATCCACAAACGTTTCCTCAGTGCTCTGAACATGGGTTTCTTCAAGCACCTCATTGGGCTCCATTTCAGGAGTTTGTGGCGTTTCTACCACCGGCGTAATAATGGCGTCTTCTTTAACCTTGACGTGTTTTTTGGCGCTGGGCTTCTTGGCCTTTTTAGGCGCAGCCTTCTTTACAGACTTCTTCTTGGTGGCCTTTTTAGCGGTTTTTTTCTTGCTGGTTTTTTTGGCAGCCTTCTTTTTCGTGGCTTTCTTGGCAGTTTTCTTTTTGCTTGTTTTTTTAGCAGCCTTTTTCTTACTGGCTTTTTTTATGGTCTTTTTCTTCTTGGCCGCTTTTTTAGTACTTTTCTTTTTAGCCTTTTTGGCTGTTTTTTTCTTGCTTGCCTTCTTTTTTGTGCTTTTCTTAGCAGTTTTCTTTTTGCTTGTTTTTTTAGCAGCCTTCTTCTTGGTGGCCTTTTTAGCAGTTTTTTTCTTCTTGGCCGCTTTTTTAGTGCTTTTCTTTTTAGCCTTTTTAGCGGTTTTTTTCTTAGTTGACTTCTTTTTCGTGGCTTTTTTGGCCGTTTTCTTTTTGCTTGCCTTCTTCTTGGCCGCTTTTTTAGCCGTTTTCTTTTTGCTTGACTTCTTCTTGGCCGCTTTTTTAGCCGTTTTCTTTTTGGCTACTTTTTTAGCAGATTTCTTCTTCGTGGTCTTTTTTACGGTTTTCTTCTTTGCAGGCTTTTTGCTTGCTTTTTTCTTCTTTGCCATGGTGTGGGTTCCTTTTAAAAATGTAAAATTAACAACATCAATGCACGCATGCATCCAACATGGCCTAGCGTATCACTTCATGGACATTCACTCAGACCCGCAAACGGCATTTATTTTCCTATACCGTTTCATGCAATAGAATAAATAAAGCAAAAACACTTTGCAAGTTTAAATGCTTATCACTGGCAATTGATTTCTTTTGATTCTAAGGGTATAGTCAAATCCTTGCGCTGCAGAGTTCAGTGCTTACATTCAACCCAATGGGGGCGACTGGTTTCGACGGGAGATTGGAACGTTTGGTTGCACGTCGAGGAGGTGCTTGGCCTCGTAAAAAAAGCACAAACTAGTAATTGATGACAATCAATTCGCAATGGCAGCTTAATTAAGCTACCCGTTCAATTCCCCGATTCCTATTAAGGGATGCGAACGCCAAATCAGTAGGATAGTGGAGCAGGGCGTCTGGCCTCTGTTGCATGAAACTTTAGTCAGAATCGCCAATCAAAACCCTGTTTATGGGGGCTTGAAAGGTTAACTATAAAGCATAAACTAAACGTGTAGTGGCCACTCTGGAAGAACTTTCGGACGGGGGTTCGAATCCCCCCGCCTCCACCAAAACAATTGTACCCCGCAGGGGTGAAATTGTTTTGTTGAGATTGCTGAGATTTGAACATGATCCCCGGGTTAGGAGGAACAAAAAGCACTGCTTTTTGTGACGGAATACTGGGAGATTCGCCGAAGAGGCGAATCGAGACAGTGCGAAAATCCCCCCGCCTCCACCACCAAAACAAAAACCCTGGTTTTGGTGGTCTTTAAAAGCTAATCCTAAAACCTCAACCCTTTTGCGGGCGCCTTCGAACCCCCTACGGGGTTCGTTCGTATATTTAGGGTCGCTGCGCTCCCATGGCCCCCGCCTCCACCAGCAAAACAAAAATGGGAAGTTTTGCTGGTCTTTAACGGTTAATCCCTAAACCTTACCCTAGCTAGCGGGATTCGAACCCAGGGCTCGCTGCGCTCGCCCGGTTCGTCTTTTGTTTGAGTTCGCTTCGCGAACATGGCCCCGCCCTGCGGTGGTTCATTTTTATCTGGCTGTAGGGAATTAAAGTTGTCTTGTTTTGATGTATCAGAATAAAAAAGGTTCCTGTTTATTTTTTTTGTGGGTTGGGTATTATTGAAGAAGTAGGAGTAAATATACTTATATTTATCACTACATATAAAAGTTAAAAATATCATCAGATTAACTTTGGGTAAGTAAAAGTATGAATGTTAAGCAAAAATATAGTTCAGTCGACTGTCCCCGGAACTAAAGTATTAGTTTGAAACTTTTTACGAAATCAATTGACTATATCTGGAGAAGTAAATGGAGCAAAGTAAATTGAGTCTTCCAACAAAGATTGAAAATAATTTTTTGCAAAGCATCACCACTGCTTTAAAACTTCAAAGAGAAGTACTCGCTTCTGAAATAGAAATAGAAGAGGCTTGGCGTCAGTTGCCTAGATATCTTTCCAAAGTTCCAGATAACTATAAAAATGCGATGTTAGCAAAAATGTGTGTGGCTATAAAAACTGGATTATTTGACAGTGCGCTTAATTATATCTGGAACCTAGGCATAACAGCGTTAAGGTCTAAAGTTGATACATTTGGCTTTACAGCTGTCTCAGGTCTTTTAGAGAAAGATATCGATGAGAAGAAATTGCTTGAATGGAAAGATCACGACTTACTAGACCTTTGTTTGAAAATAAATTTAATTAACGAAGATGCCTTTTTCTTTCTAAATAATTGTAGAGAGCTTAGGAATCAGTATTCGATAGCTCATCCAAATGAAGTGCTAATAGATGATGCGGAACTTATAGCTTTTCTAAATAGAGTTATTAAATATGCGATAGGTGGTGAAACCAACCCAAAAGGAATTGATCTCAGGGAGTTATTAGAACTAATACGAGCTAATCAGTTTTCTTCAGATCAATTGTCACAGTGGACAGAGCGTTTCGAAGGCACTCACGAAGCTCAAAGACAAGCTATTTTTCAGACTCTTCATGCGATTTATTGTGATCCTAAGGAAAATGAGGTTTCCCGAGGTAACGTTCAAGATTTATCTCTAAAATGTTCTGGAAATATTAGTTCCAATGTTCTCTCTGGTTTAGCTGATCGGCATGGTGAGTATCTTGCCAAGGGTGACGAAAAACGTATCCGTGCCTCTAGAAAGTTTTTTGAAGAGTTAGGACTTACATCAGCATTAAGTAATGCCGAACAGTCTACTATATTCTCTAAAGCTGTTGATGACTTGAATTCTATACACAATGGATATGATAACTTTCACAACGAACCCCCTTTCGCAGATAGACTTTCAGAGCTTAAGAAACAGTTAGAAGTTCCAGATCATTTAAAAGATAAATATGTTACGACAGTAATATCTTGTTTCATAGGTAATGGATATGGAGTATCTAGAAAGGCCGAACCTATATATGAGTCAATGATTTCAAATTTTACTTGGGCAGAAATTAAAATAATGCTTCAGATAGCAGAAAAGTCAGACAATATTGTTGGTTTTCGCGTTAAGGAAAAAGAAATGTGCAAATCTCGTTTTAAGCAAGCTTGTGTTAAAATAGACTCTAAAAGAGTCACTAATGAAGTAAAAATATTATATGATAAGTGGATATAACCTAAGTTTCTATACAGTCGACTGAATTGGAAATCCATTGTTTACATTTACATATTAGTTTTAAATGTTTAGGTGCCAGGTGTATTTTTGTAATGCGTTGTGACTGGAATAGGTATTATCTGGATTGATAATCGGTCAGGTATATTTAGATGCGTATGGATGTGGTGGAATTAAATTAATTCCTGTTTATGTGCCAGACGTATTTTTGTAACACGATGCATTTCAAAAATACGCCTGGCACCTAAACTCACTTGCATCCAGGGTTAATTAAAATAGTATTAATACATAGTGTGTCACTTGATTTCACTACAGTTTTTTTAATAGTTCAATCTCATAGTTATCAAAACCGCGTGGTTTGGTATCTAGACTCCGAATTCTTTTTATCAAACTATCAATATCTTCTGTAGCTTTATCTTTGTAAAAATCGTCGAGTTTCTTCAGCAACTCAAAAGGTATTCCAAGTTCTTTAAGTGCTGCATAAGATTCAGGAATAAACCCACTCTCGACTTGTCCCGCAAAAAAAGCATAATTCCCCACTGGTAGCCCTAGCGGTTCATAGGTAGCCCGTTGAATTGAGTCGAGAGTCATTAATACTTTGGGGAACCTAAATTCGTACCACTTTTTAATAAATTTCATACATTTCCGAACAGCAGCGTTTGGTTTTACGTTACCTTTAGAGATGATTTTTTGAATCAATTCTTGTGAGCTTTTAACTGTTCTATACCAATTAATAACCAATGTTAGCTGTGCCCCACTAACAACACCATCTACCTCATTCTGACCTTCTCGCCTGTAAACTAGGAAATCCCAGATTAGATTACAAGCCAAACGGAGTTGTGAGTAGGTTGGAGGCCCCGTCCACTTTAGCTCATCACTCAATTCAGGTTTGGCTTTAAGGTGTCTAGCCAGGGCGATCTGCCCCCTTGGAGAAATATTTGAATTGTCCTTAATAATTTCTAAGTCTAAAGATTTGTTATTTACTATGGGCTCTATTTTTTTCTTTGGAACTTCCTTCAAATCTTCTGGTTCGATTTGAACCAAGAGCTCGTCAGCAGCTAAATTTTGACTAAACCATGGGAAATCCACAAAAACATCAGTTTTGGGTATTTCATCCCCAAAGATATAAACGTCTCCTGTCAAATAAGTTCCCATCCTCCCAGCTCGACCTGCAATGTTTTTTACGTCAAAACTGTTTAATGGAGTTCGCCCTTTTTCTTTATCATATATTACAACGTTCTTAGCAGATGTATTGATGCCTTCAATTAGGGTAGTTGTACAAAATAAATAATCAATTTTTCCACTATTAAAAGCATCGACAAGGTATTTTCCTATGTGTCGAGGTAACCCCCCATGATGAAAACCTACTCTATACTTGAGTAGTTTCGCTAGTGACCATTCTGCATGTACATTCTTCTCTATCCATTCAATTAGATCTGTATGTTCATTGGTATCCAAAGCGCCGTTTTCAACAATTATATCGACATACTTATTGGCATATTGCTCAGCTGCACCCGGCCCTTTTGAATAAATTAGCGTAGGCAAAGTAAATTGATTCAAAAGGGGACTAAGTTTCTTAAACTCTCTAGAGCCAACATAGTGTGCTTTAATATTTACAGTTTCAAAATCAGTAGAAATAAACTCACAATCATACTTCGTTATAAAATCCACTGGGATGGATTCAACTGGAGGTCCCAATAAGTAAAATCTATTAGTTTTTTTCAAAAGCATGTAAAAAGCATGATTTAGAATATTGCTTCTTTCATCAGATTCCATACTTAATTTATAAAATTCATCGATTACGAAGAAATCAATTTCTGGAAGATTTTCAAAGTCCACAAGCCTTTCTTGGGTAAGTAAAAACACATTTTTTTTCCCAAGAGATTGGGACTTAGAAAATACAATTTTGTATTCTTCTTCGTATTTCTTAAGTTTTGAGCGAAATTCATCGATTAGTGCTAAGGTTGGTTCAATAATTACTATGTTATTAAACTTACGAGAAGCTACAATCTCTTCAATTAACAAGCTCTTCCCAAAACTAGTTGGAGCGCTAAGAATTACACTCTTGCCAGTTTCGAGAAACTCCGAAGCAATAAATTGTTCAGAGTGAAAAACAAAATCATTTAGGTATCTAGAACGGTGAAACTCAAAGTTGAGTGCCTCTCTAAATCCCTTATCTAAATCCGCCAAATAAGGGTAATACCCGAGTTCATTGAGTAGAGACATTAAAATACTCGTCATTTCTTCGCTGAGCTGATCCTTATTTTCTAATAGATATAAACACAATTGTCGCACATCCTTTTTGCCAGAATCTGAGTGCATACTTCTGCCAGCCTCTTTCAAAGCAGCAAAAACATTCTGGTTGTCAAATTTTCCGTTCAATAGGTCGAATAACCGATTCATTTCTAAATACTCTGCATGTGTTTTAGTTTTTTATGTAGTGTATTCACAAGCTGTTCTTTCTTATGCAATGGCACAAGAATCAAAATTATGTCGATTTCTTTAGGTAGGTCCTTCCCAAAAAAAGTAGATTTGTGTCCCTCTACTTCTTTTTTAACTGCCTCTATATATGCTTCGTCTTCTGTATTGTGAGCATCCACTGTTGGACTTTCATAAGTTAAAAGGACAGGAACCTTAAGAGAGGTGAATATTTTGTCTAGTGATGTATTGGCATCTACTAACGAGGACAATGTGTCGTAATGTTCCCATTGCTCATCAAGCTTTCTTTGAATAAATAAAAACTCATTTTTTAGGAAATTTGAATTAAAGTGATCGCAAAGCTCACTACTTACATCTCGTATTGCAGAAGAAATATCTTTATAAAATTTAGTTTCTCCCAGCCAAAGATGTAAAGCATCTTCCTCTACTGTTACATGAACGGCATCAAATCCCTTGATGGTGTTATTTGCTGAATCCTTATAGTAGACCTTAGAAAGTGCTGGAATGCTTTTGTAGTAGTCTCTTATTACAAGATGTAGTAAAAGCTCTCCGAACTCACCTCTTCGACTAAACTTGTCTGTTTGATAAATCGTTCTTGCGGCACTGCGAATCCGCTCCACTACATTTTGTGGATCTATCTTTGAAAGCTCACAGTAACTCAGTGCAAACTCAGGAATGGCATTGATCATTAGTTCGGCTAGTCGGTCATTCCGAAATAATCCTTGCTCGTAACCAGTACTTAGTCCGAGTAAATCATCGTAACATACAATATCTGTAAAAAACTCGGTGCTTCCAAATGTGTTAGTATATACTTTCAACTATAACTCCTTACCCTTCAAATTCCGGGGACGTGTACCGAAATCAAAATAAATTCTGGGGACAGTTAACTTAATTAGTACTGTATAGATGAAATATTTACAGCAACTATCTCAAGAACTTAAATGCAAGTTTATATAATTATGCATTTATCTACATTTAATGTACAAATTCCTAGTAAATAATGACACAATAGTCTGTGTTGTCCTTGTTGTGCCATTATGGATTTATCAGGTTTATTCCAGATTATAACCCATTTATTGTTACTTTGACTAATAAGTGGTTTGTTTTGTATCAGTGCGAATAAAATATTTAAATTAGCTAAAATACTATCTTTGTCAGTTCCTGTACAAGGGTTTAATTTTACCCCAAGTTCGTATGCTTTTATATTTACAAATCTAGAAAATGCGGGACACACTACGTATTCCTAATAAATTCCGGGGACAGTCGACTGAATTTGAATTGTTCATTGTTTAAGTGCCAGGCGTATTTTTGTAACACGATGCATTTCAAAAACACGCCTGAAATTCCGGGGACAGTCGACTGAATAACAATTAGTAATGACAATTGCTAGAAGAGAGTATGGCAAGAAGAGTAGATAATAAAACAGCATTTTCAGACAGGCCGAGTTTCGGGGACAGTTGACTGAATTTGAATTATTCGTTATTGCTTGATATAGAAAAAGAAGCTCGCCAATACTTTTTAAATGAAAACAATCAACCTGTTGTTCAACCTGACTTAATAGAGATTTCTTATACAA